>JAICVW010000570.1 GCA_025935105.1 Nitrososphaeraceae archaeon | reverse complement strand
TTGACGGTAGTAAAAGATTCCATTGATTATCTGTTAGCTCTTCGAACCTCACTATCGTAATAAAACACAATCAAAGCTATAGGTAAACTGGTGAGAAAGTCTCAAGTAGTATGTCAAATTACTTTCCAGATGAGTTCAATAATTTATTTCAAGGTAAACAACTCACTACAAATGGATCCTCCTCTTCTCTTTTACTGATACAAAAGATTCCAATACCCAACGTTCAGGGACGTATTGATCATATGGCAGCAGATATTACCAGAACTCAAAAACTATTGTTCGTTGCTGAAATTGAGAACAATTCTTTAGATATCATTGACTTGAATTCTGGCAAGCGTGTTCATAGTATTGATAATGGATTACTAGGTGAGCCACAAGGAGTTATTTTCATTCCCGGATATGAAAAAATCTTTGTATCAAATGGACAGGATGGATCAGTAGATATTTTTGATGCCAAGTCATTCAAGCTAGAAAAAAAGATTCAGCTTCCGTCTACCGATGCTGATAATATGCGTTATGACTCTTACACTGGTTTGGTTTATGTAGGATATGGTCAAGGTGCTCTTGGCAAAATCAACTTGAACAATGAAAGCGTCATTGGAAATATCAAACTAGCAGGTCATCCAGAATCTTTTCAGATAGGACAAGCCATCAACAGGTCATTAGTAGGTCAGGACAACAGAATTTTCATAAATGTCCCAGACTCTAATTCTATCATAGTTGCTAATAATCAAAAAGATTCTATTTTAACCACTTGGTCGATACCTAACGCACAAAATAACTTTCCAATGGCTTTGGATGAATACCATCATCGTTTATTCGTTGGTACTAGGGATCCATCAAAGCTTATAGTATTTGATATTGGTTCAGGTAGAATAGTTTCAAGTTTAGATATTGCACAACATCCTGATGATATTTTTTATGATGCTTTAAATAAACGCATCTATGTTTCTTGTGGTGAAGGATTCATTAATATAATTCAACAGAAGGATGCAGACAATTATATGTCAATTGAAAGTATCCCTACTGCTAAGGGTGCTCGTACATCACTGTTTATACCTGAACTAGACCGCTTTTATTTGGCTGTTCCACAAGAGGGGAATCAAGCATCCGAAATACGTGTTTACAAAATAGCGGATATTGCCTAATAATAAGAACGTAGACTGAATCGACCTTATCATAGTTCTGAAAATATAAGATTATGGAAAAAATGGGGAGATGGTTACGGTACACTTTATGATATAAACGGAAACAGGAGTAATCTATACATGGAAGCAAGTCCATTCTTCAATCCTGTTGCGATTATATGATCTATATACATATTCCCACAGTTTTCCATTTTGCAACTTGTACTATATTAGAACATTCTGACAAGATAGAATAGTCAGAAAGTTAGGCGGGTAGTTCTTCATCAAGACCTGCATAAACGCATAATCCGATATACACAGAAACACTTAACATTGAAATAGAAACGTTGCAGTGGGCTTTGAATGAAATTGCAATGTTGAGAAATTCTTTAGCATTAAAAAGTGTATCGACAGTGAGTAATCAGTTCAATTTGGAAGAGTTTCTCTTGGTTATTCTCTTGTTACTTCTGTTACTATGTTGTTACTGAACTGTTATTCACTGTTATTATGTCGTTTCTCCTGTTATTTCTTGATACAAATCGGTTCCACCTGCACTCGTTAAGCCTAACGAGAATTAGATAATGCAGTAGAAATCATCAAAATCTTATACTGTAAAACTAGGTAACCAGACGTTAATATTAGATTACAAAGGTGTCAACCACGAAAGAGGTAATATCTTCATTTATGCTCGAGTACAGAAAGTTCTTGTGCTAGTAGACATAATCTTTCCAGGTTGGGTTCCTTTCAGAGACTTGGGTATAGCTGAAGACGTACCCCATCGATTCTGATATTGCGTTGTGGATAGAGGAATATTATTGTTCATCACCATTGGCCATGGAAAGAGAGGCTGTTTTGGATAGATATTTTGAATGAGTTCATGCTGATGGTGGTCTATTTACGCCATGCCTGCTAGTCTTCTACAAATGACTTTAGTCTTGCCACCGCATTATCCCATTGCTTAGAGACATATTCTAGATATTCTCTAACATCATCGATTGGTTTTGGTTCAAGCTCGAATTGGTTTTTGCGTCCAACTCGGATGCTGCGTACAATACCTGCATTCTCTAGAACATGAAGGTGTTTTGTCACAGCCTGTCGAGTTAGATTGGTACCTGCAGTGAGATGTGAAATAGATTGTCGTTTACCATTTGTCAGTTTGGAAATCATCGGACAAGCGTGTCTCGTCACCAAGAGCGGCCATCACTAAGGAACGAGTCTTGTTTGCGCTAGGCATATCATTATTCTTCTACATGATGTGCAATGTTAACTATTTGGGTACCCCAACCCTCTGAGTTCATACGAAATGCCTCGTCAAGACGCTTTCTTGGCAGCGTGTCAAAGCCGGACTCGATGATACGTAGCAGAGTTCCTTTTGTTGTTTTTTCCAAAATAAACTCAACTAGTGTGGCTGGTTCTTTACTATAATCTTCCATGGGGTCAATTGCAAATGGATGCCAAGTAAATGAGAACAATCTCTCAGGCTCAAGCGATGGTGCCTGCTTTATGGTAGGTGGTAAAGAAGAAGGCATCAAGAAGGCTGAACCAATTTTAGTATCCTTATCAGTTAACAAGGATGGCTATGTACATACTGGCGTTCCTGGAAGTGGGCACTTTACAAAATTAGTACACA
>JAICVW010000099.1 GCA_025935105.1 Nitrososphaeraceae archaeon | reverse complement strand
ATAATGAATGAGTCTGGACATATTCCAACCACTGACATAGCTCCAAGTGGCCCAGGATTGAATGAAGATGCAATAAAAATCATAGAAGAAGCTAGTACAATAGTAGAAGAAAGTATGAAGGATAAGTTCCCAGACTTACCGTCAACAACTATACAAACAAGTAAAACAGGGTTTGAGCTCATACTACCATCTTCATACAACCCTTTGCCCGGGCTTTGCTCAAACCTTAATTGGCGGTAGTCTGGGAATCGCAACACAAGCACACGCTGGCGTAATGTTGAATTAACCAAATCCTTTGGGATTTCATTCATTTTTTATTTTCCATTGTTTATGCAATACCAAGCGTTTTTTGGAAGGTTTCATTTACCACTTAAAGAGGGGTAATCCGGTATGTTCGAAAGTCTTACAACTCTGATTCAAAGATATGGCTTCAGCAGCAAATATCTTAGGCGAGGCACTAAAGGATATCAAACCGCTCGGGGTCTTCATACACGGATTCATCGTGATTGGCTGAACCCAGCCATGCTATGATCCTCTGCCCAGCCATGCCATTTTATGATCTATAAGGAGAAGATGATTGTTTCCTCATCCTAGTACTTTCGGACCGCGTACTAGAAAACCTATGTAACCTATGTAACCAATACGATATTAGAAGATATGGTTATTTATCCCAAATTGATATACAGTTTTGAAGGAATTGTGGTTCCGGTTACATTGAAAAATCGACAAATGCAACCAATGTAACCAAAAGGGCCGTAATTAGGACAAGGCTGCATTATCTTCGAGGCTGGGTAGATTACATAAGAATCACAAACTTCGTTCAAAAGATGTTAATATTCAGAAAGAAATTTCTTTCATCACGTCGCTCTTCAAATTGTAATTCTTCAAGATATCATAATACAATTCCTCCATCGAGAAGGACATTTTCCATCATACCAAAATCATATAATTAAAACGTTTCTGAAAACATGGTATATTGTCTGAAAACGCATCTGCGTTCCTGGTTACGGTCAGATATCCGTCAATAGACCTGGACCCATTATACATACAGCAGTAGATGTACCGATACTTAGTGCAAATGGATTTGACTGATCATCTGACGAAGGACAGTATCTT
The DNA here is from genome assembly GCA_025935105.1 of Nitrososphaeraceae archaeon. Classification (GTDB taxonomy): domain Archaea; phylum Thermoproteota; class Nitrososphaeria; order Nitrososphaerales; family Nitrososphaeraceae; genus Nitrosopolaris. The sequence goes on along the minus strand of JAICVW010000099.1, from coordinate 6,618 downwards.
CAAATTTTACTTTACTTTCCGTTACAACATATTCACACAAAGGGCAGATGACAAACACTTAGGGATGTGTGTCCTATTTTTTCGGAATATCGCATGGAGCACCAAGTCCTATTGAATTTGCAAATTTGCTGTCGTTTGAGTTAAGTAACTGTAACACGCCATTCTCAATTTGAGTAGAAGCTAATTCCGCGTGTACAAGATTCTTATCAGATTGTGCTATAAAAATTGGAGCGTGAATGATGTTAAAATACCCAACGCTTTCAGGAGGAAGGTCATTCTGTTTGCTATTAGTAGGTAGTGGAAACACAGTATGAAGACCACCCGCCTGGCTTGTCAGGTTCACCTGTAAGTCATTATTGCCTTGAAAGTTGCCTTTAAAACCATCTCTGTCAAGGTTGAAAGATGGATTATTTGTTATGTTTCTGAAAAAAGATTGTAACTGTTTCATGCTTGCATTTCCAAGGGGACCCCAAGATCCTACAATAGCATAGGATTTCACATTAGTCGGACAAAGATGCGAGTATGCTATGCTTCCAGGAATCAATGCTTCAACACCTCCCTGATCGATCGGAGTGCTAAGGTTTTTGTAGATTGTCTTTAGTTGCGTGATCCCAAGGTTAAATTGACAACCATTTGGAAATATAGCAATTTTGGGAAAAGGAACGGAACAATACCAATCATTCCGATGATTAAATAAGGGTCCTGACAAATGTCCGCCAAAGTGTGGGGTTCCAATTGTTATCAGCCTATGGATATATCCTTTCATATAATTAGCCGTGTTATTGTAATCGGGTTGCTGGACAAAGCCTCTTGCTATTAATCCTCCCACACTGTGTGCTACAATATCAACTTGTGAACCTGCGATGTCATTTTTATGATAATTTTTAAGTGCTGTCTGTATGGCGTATCTCGTTGCATTTATGCCATAGTTTCCAAAAGTTTTATTGGCATAAGGATCAAATGTGGCGGCATTATGTTTTCCATAATCTGCTGAGGTGACATCGAAATGCGCATTGGATAATAGTTGCGAAAAGTTGCTTAGCGGGTGCTCCCAGAAAGTACTCTTTTCCCACAATCCATGAACCAATACTACAGGCGGATGATACAAGCCTATATTAACAGGAGGAAATGAGACAGAGTGATTATTAGGATCGTTAATTGACACTGTGATATTCTTGTGATCAGCAGTGGTTTCATTAATAGAATCAGGAGGAGTATAGACAGCCATAACCACTAAGGTTCCATTCTTTGTTGGGTGTGGATCAACAACAATTGAAGAGGTGGGTTTTTCAATACCTCGGCTAGCAATAAGAGGCGAAAGTGTTCCCTCACTTAGATCTTTAGGATTCATTCCAACAATTGAAAAATTCAAAAAGTCTTTATGAGTAACTTCAAAAATTAACTTTGAAACGCCGTCTGCTATGGTTCCAATTGGCCTTATCAGATTTGAAGGCAGATTAACATTTTGAATTAAGTTACCGTCTTTATCAATCAATTTAGGATTAGGATCTAGTAAAGTTACAGTCTTTGGGGATGCAACAACATTAGGACCTATTGCCACTTTAGTATTCAACGCTGCTGCAGATGATGTGGCAGACATTAATGCGAATAGCAATATGAAAGTTGGAACTAAGGGATTACGTCCGATACTTTTGTTCGAATTAGACATATCTGCGTAAACCCTTGGCAAGTATATAAATTCAATTCATGAATCAGTATGCGAAATCGGCATTCTGAGTGACCGCAATTGCAAACGCGGTACTAAGTGTGACAATTAGTAATATTTGACAGTAATACTTCTATTACGCCGCTTAAATAGTTATAGTTAAATATTTGGCAGCGTTTGCAGCCATACCTAGGCGTGCTATCACGCTTTCCTGGGCCAGCTTCAAAGCCATGATTTTGTTGCGTTCATATTTACTCTCAGCAGAAATAAGCCAACTTTGACGTATGGTACCCAGAGAGTTGGTTGAAGAATTTTTTGCTAGTCAGCAACATCCGATTATTATAACTTTTCAAATGATGGAAGGGTGAGAACACATCCAAATTCTCATTGTAGAATAGGCATGAATTTTAGGGGAGGTAAGAGCGGTCCACGTGGACACAGCCCAGAGCCAAAACGTGGACATGGTGAAGGAGTTACTACAGGATGATAGCTCATACGCAACATAAATACATTACATTCAAAAAAATATAAAGTATTTATCGCGTGAGTTTGTAGCTAATAGTGATTAAAATGAGTAATCGTCCTTACCATCCAAGAAGGAACACAAAACACGTAAGACTGGACACCTGTAAAAGACTCAAAGAAATTGGCCAGACCGGAGATACGTTTGACAACGTAATACGAAAACTAGTATTTCCAATGGAGACTTTTGATAAATAAATGATAAATAAAACTGTAGAGAGAGTTTTGCAGGCTAGCTCTATTCCTTATTGCACACAACAAATCCACAGATGCGAGACTATGGAGTTATCGGAAGTACCAAGGAGTACTACAAATGAATGTTGGGTCATGGACCTTTAATAAATCTAACCTGTTATTAGGTGAACCTAATGCAGCACACGTCAAAATATGCAAAATGAGAGAGTGTGCAAGCGAGCCGAAGGCGAGCGCAGCACGTCATATTTCCAGGGACTTTCACGCTCAGTACGCTAGCGATATTCTCTATTTCTTACTCTATATCATATTATATTACATTACATTACATAAACATGGTACCAAGTGGTACCAAGATGGTACCAAGTGTAAAAAAGTGCTTCTAATACTTTCTTCTACAGGAGTACAAAAATGAAAAAAGGAGATAATGAACAAGTTCATCTTCGGATTCCTTCTGAACTTATGAATGATTTTCGAGAGTTTATTGAGAAAAAGTACGGTATGTTTCGATATGGCAGTCTTTCCACTGAGTTTACTATCGCATTACAGAAGCACATGACAGACTACAAGAAGAAAAAAGACAACAGCACACACTCTCAAAATAAAGGCAAGGAGTTATTGGATCTATGGGGTAGAACATTCGAATGTCTATCCAGAACGGTATCTAGCCGATTTGTTGGAAAATATTCGAAACGTCAGATTCTAGACGCAATTAAGATAGAGTTAGGTATGGCAACAGATGATAGAACTGCAAAAGGCCCATTTCATCTTATGGTAGCAAGTCAGTTACTTGTACCGACTAAGGATGGAAAGGGAATGAATCAGATATTCAGATTTGCCGATACAGAACCAGAACCAGAACCAGAAATAAAACCAAAGAAGCCGGTAGTTACGAAAGAAGAAGTTAACAATGAAATGGATGCTGTGTTAGTGAAGTAGAGTGACTTAAGATAATGGACACGAAGGAGCGAAGCGGCGCTGTCCCATGATGGTTGCTTATCCCGCCATTGATTTTAGTTCCCTTGTCTGTTTCACTGGTAAAGTTGTCAAATCCAAAGTGTAACAACCATTTAGAAAGATTTCATAAACCAGATTGCAAGGGAGGGTTATACGCAAATGGTAAATGTCACTTTTCCTCAAAGAATGTAGTAGGGTAAGGAGTAACTGTCAGTACATAGTTCCAGTTGTTTTTCTTTCCAAGCCAACTAACTCCAGTCATATGATAATCTGTAACTCACTGGCTTGCCAGTTATCTGATCCGATGTTACAAAGCTGTCAAATGTTGCTGTATGTCCAGGGTCTATGTTTGGGGGTGTTGTTATGCAACATGTACTATCTGCGATCAGATTGCCACCAACATCGTAGAAATGAACCGTTACCTCAACAGAGTTCAATGTATCATTACCCTTGTTTGTGATTTCACCCATCACATGGTACGCACCAATTATGTCCTTCTTTGCAGTTGTAACGTGCACTTGAATAACACTCGGATCATTGCCGGGATAATCAGTCGCATTACTTGGCAATTGAACCAAGCCTCCATAGCTGCTACCATCACTACTGCTCTTGTGTGACCTTGCAAACGCTGGAAGAATAGGCAAAGATAGGACCAGTGATAGTCCTAGGAATGAGACTAAAATTAAAGCAAGAAACCTTTGCTTTTGTTTGGACATTATGTTTGGTGTCTCAACGATTAATTGAGGCAACTATAAAAAGATAAGGAAAAATTCTACTAAATTATTTTACTCTCCAGAATGCGTGGAAGCTGGATAAAACTCAATAAAGGGCCATTTTCCTTGATTTATGTACTCCTAAAGTATAATTAGATAGTCAGAACGAATACAATACACAAACTAGATCTCCGCCTGCTAACCAGGGATGAAGCAAGAGAACTTATTCCTTTGGTAGAGAAGAAGCTTAAAGAAGCAATTTATTCAAGTAACAATGAACATCAAGAAATCTGGGCACGTTCATTAGAACCTGGTCATTGGGGTTAATTTGAAAAATAGAAGACCCGAAGGGTGAACAGGTTAAATAGATGATGAGATTTGAAACCAGAATATATTGTCTCATAACAATGACTTTATAGCTTTGATTATCTGATCATGGCTGAGCCCCAAAGACGACTAGATTATGATGAAAAAGATGCGTCAATCATTGCAAATAATATACTTAAACAACTTTGTGACCTACCTGAAGGTTGGCATGATTAGACCGTTAGCTGGGAATGTAGGAGCATTTACCAATAGTGTGGATGTAGCATATGTTGCAGAGGCTATTCTGGAACATAGTGGGTTTATAGTCTATCTTGATTGATGGTAATACCTCGCTTAACTCCTGGTCATCAATCTCAAAATCTGTCATAAAAAATAGATTAACTTCTGGTTTTATTTCCTTGACTTTTTTTGTAAACTCATATCCATTGATCTCAGGCATTCTGATACAACGCACCGATTCAACGAAAAAGCAGGTGCTAATTTAAATCGAACTATAATAGGTTTGAAAGAACGCAAACAACATTTGCTCCAACGGTTTCCCATCGGTTTATTATAGGATAGAAATCTAGGCTATGCCTTTTTTGAATCACTAGTACTATGTTTTTTGTCTTTGATCCATCATCGTTGTATCACAAGCTTATCATACGTTAGAGAACGTAGAATTACTACTGAAATTATTACCATTATTACCGCCATCATTATTGTTAGTTGCATTTCCATTGCCTTGAAATAGATTAAAACAATGTGATATTGGATCTGGGTCGCTAAAGTTAAGATCTCCATTTAACATTTTGTTCATAGCGTTATCTACACATGTACCGAAGTCCTGTTGTTGCCCAGATTGTTTCTGATGTGTATTATTGTCTCGTCTATCAGCGAATGATTGAGAGACATAACGATTGGTTATTGTCATAGCTATAATTAGGACAACGATAAATGTTACTAGGACTAAACGTTTGATCGATGAATCTGTTCCAAACATATTTGTTCATAGAGTAGATACACATATAATGGCTTCTAGCTCGAGTGGCAACAACGTGTCACGGTATAAATGCCTTGAAACAAAATGCCCATCAAAGACTAAGTAGCCTTACTGAAAAAGGAAGCCCAAAGCAGGATAAAATTAAGGTTTTGCTTATGGGAACTGGACATTCTTATATATTGTAAACTACGAAATTGAAGCGGCTGACCAAGCTAATCCTAGCCTAGTCATTTCTTAATTTTTTTGAAATGTTTATGAGTCTGAGACTATCATTTAGCTCTGCAGCGATCCTATTAATGGGAAACCAACTGATGAGCCATTCACTGCTGGTGTCTCTACAAGGTGCATATTTCTCGGACGGAAGAATATCTATATGAATGCCTTAGACCTTCTAAAGGTAACCTCGGCTAACCTTCCTGACGCTTTCCAGCCACCATACAAACGATTATCTATCTAATACTTTAATCTATTGAACCAGGAATAGAAAGCTTGCCAAGTATAGAAATTATATGTCAGCAAATATTTGGATCGTTATGACAGGAATAACCACAGTCAAAGATGAACCTATTGATAATGCCGAATTATTGGGCTTACAAAGCATCGTAGAAATCCTATTTCGTTTTTTAACTTCAGACACTCTGGTTTCACCTTTAGCCATTGCGTTAAAAGGAGAATGGGGCACAGGTAAGACCAGCCTCCTCAGTACAATAAAGAAAAAGTTAGATGATATTGGAGTAGCTGCTACCGTATTTTTTGATGCATGGAAGTCGGAGTACTCTGAACCTGCTGCAGCGCTATTTTACACAATTGCCAAAACGCTAGAAATTTCGAAAAGAGATGTGAGACAGAATGCAGAAAGCTTAGGTAAAATAGCTTTAGACATATTCCTAAGACATTATACGGGAATCTCAATAAATCAGATGAAAGCTAATTTTCAGAACACTGTCAAAAGTGTGACTACGCTAAGTAAAGAACTGGAAAAATTGGTTAAGGAAACCATTGCGGATAAAAGAGTAATAGTTTTCATAGATGACCTTGATAGATGTAGTTTAGAAAATGTCTTAGGGGTTTTAGACACATTGAAAATGTTTCTGGGAATTAAGAATTTTGTATTTGTTATTGCTGTTGATATGTCTAAAATAAAGTTGGCTTGGTCCTACAAATATGGAAAACAAAGCGAAACTAATGAAGGATTGAAATATCTTGAGAAGATCTTTCAGCTTGAAAAAACGATTCCAGTTCCTACACCTGAACAGGTT
>JAICVW010000429.1 GCA_025935105.1 Nitrososphaeraceae archaeon | reverse complement strand
TTGACGGTAGTAAAAGATTCCATTGATTATCTGTTAGCTCTTCGAACCTCACTATCGTAATAAAACACAATCAAAGCTATAGGTAAACTGGTGAGAAAGTCTCAAGTAGTATGTCAAATTACTTTCCAGATGAGTTCAATATGCGAAAAGGTTATATAATATATGATAAGCGTATGCTACATCTGCAGAATGATATCCTTCGACTTTGTTTACGACCCTTATTAATTCTGGCCTTTCAACACCCATTCGTGTAGTCTCATGTAATCTTTCATCCATATCGTTAAGGAGCTTGGTTTCTATATCAAGTGAAAGCTTTTGCATTTGTTTTCTCGAATAATAAAATGATACGAACAACGTGGCTACAATACCAACTGCTTCACCCATAACAAAAAAGTCAACTAACGCCATTCTTCAAACTACTAGCAAGTTTGTAATAATCTGTTTGGTGGCGGTAGGTATCTACATAGTTTTTCCAATAGTGTGGTCACCTGGCTTACACAGAGAAACAAAACTGAAAACCCATATCTGACATGTGCAACATACTATAGACTATCATGACCAACGCCAATCTTCATCAGAGACTGAACAGAACATACGAGCTAACGCTTAGCGTCAAAGGTAGAAAAACAGGCAAAGATATCCCTCGGCCTGTCTGGTTTGTGCATGAAGGCAGTACTCTATATTTGCTTCCAGTTCAGGGCACTAACACCAGCTGGTACAAGAACTTCAAAGTAAATCAAACGTTGAAAGTCTCTGTAAATGGAGAAGAAATCTCTACAAAAGGCAAGCCAATAACAGACGATAGTAAGGTTAGGGACATTGTAAGTAAATTTAGTTCCAAGTATGGCGAAGGTGATGTAAGAAAGTATTACCCGAAACATGATGTAGCAGTTGAAGCCCAGCTCTAATGATCTTCCCATGAACTGACTATGATACGAATTAATTAAAGTCAATTAATATTCAATCATTCACGGTAAGTGTAAAAATGTCACTAAATTATCAGCGAATGCTACTAAGAACTGACTTCAGCAAATAAAGCAAATTAATCCCGTAAAGGAAGTATTTAAGTACAAGTACAAATAGCAAACAGTGAAAACTTCGACTTTGAGCAGACTGTTGGCAGTCGACGACGAGTTAGATATAATCTTCATGTTAAAAGTGATATTGGAACAATGTGGCTTCTCTATAGACGTTTTTAATGATCCCAATGTTGCGTTAATTAAATTCAAACCCCACTATTATGACTTGCTTCTTTTAGATGTTAGAATGCCTCAAACGAATGGATTCGAGTTATACCAGCAGATAGCTAAAGTAGACACAAAAGCTAAGGTGTGTTTTTTCACTGCATATAGAGAAATCTATCAATTACTAAGAAAGCAATTTCCCAACCTAAGAGCAGGATGTCTAATTACAAAACCCATCAGTATATTGAACTTGATTAGATAAAGAATTAGTTGGCTAAAATGACTTTTATAATAAGAACAGCTGCCGGCAAGGCCATCTGTGTCTGACTCATACACCTAGGCCTATGGCCTCTGCTCCTCCTACTGACCCAACACATAGAGATTTTGGCACAACTCGTACAACTCACTGATAACCCCAAGGAGCTGGCATATGACATCAACACTCAAACCTTGCAAGTGACAATATGGCCATTCGCTCAGGGTCAACCTATCAATGGTTATGAAAGAAGTGGGCATTAGGCCATGAGATATTGTCGAAATACCTTTGACTCGTATCGGCTGAGACTTCGCACCAAGTTCACCTATTATCCTTTCCATCCATGGTTGAGATATCCAGTAGTCTATGATTCTATGTCCCCCTTCCACGCTCTCATAGGAATGATAGCCTTCACTCTTCTTTTCGTCATCTGGGTGTCATATGAAAAGTAGATATCTGTATCTATTTGACCTCGTTGAATAGAAGTTTGACTTTGTTATTGTTACTTTTATTACTCACTCGGATACACCGAATCAGTTCGTTTAGATCAATCGCTTCAAACACACTCATTTTTCCTTGCTTCAAACGCAGGGTTCAAAATCTTTTTTACCTTTATGGTAGTAGATAAGAAATCTGACAACATTGTAGGAACTACACAATATCTCAATATAGATCGTGAAAAGTATCGTATGGAAGCAATCCGATCCGATCCAGCTAACTCTAATGTGATATATCTGGTTAGAAACTATGGCTGACTGATTTGTGCACTGTAGCCAGCCATAGTTTGCATATTCGTCAGGGCTATTCAACCCAGCTCAATTCATGACTACAAGTTGGCCAAGGTCGCGGATAGGAAGTGACCAACCTGTAGTTTGTTAGACATGGGTCAATCAATATACGTAGTCGTGACAGATAAATTATTGGATATTGGCAATGTGTTTATACACTGATCAATAGACCAGCCTAAATATTCCTCTTTTACTATAGACTGCAGAACTGACCTCTCTGAGTTGGCTCTAAAGAAAGGCGGCCAATCCTGCAGTTAGTAGTAAGAATAGTTATTTGTTATGTATTGTCTATCCAGCTGTAATACTAAGGAAACTTAAACGGAAAATACTCAGTAACAACCTACTCCAGTAGATCATAAAGTCTGTTGAGCTAATACTATTAGAAAGGATGACAAGGAAATCAGCAAAGTGTGGACGAGAGATTAATGTCCCATACGGGTATGATGCTTTGCCATATCTGTAGTTCGGAACAGTCTACAGAGATAAATGAATGATAGGTAGAGCTTAATAGGTAGGGCTTACCCATTATTACAAGGCCAGTCTATGTTTATTATTGCAAGTGTCTGCAATGGACTGCCACTAAACTATTTGTTTATTTAGAGCTAATGGTTAGCATCAGTGCCACAAAGTAATCTAAGACGTACACAGGCTATAGCTGGCTGGTCGACCCTGAGTCAAGATATCCGATCAGCCAACTACAGCCTATTCTAACTTTTATGCGTAAAATTGGCTAAATCAAATGAGGAATATTCAGGCTGCTCTATCGACCAGAGTATAAACATATTGCCAATACCTATTGGTTTATCTGTTGCGACTACCCATAATAGTTGGGTCTACTACCCGCTGATCGGCCCATGTCTAACAGAACTATAGGACTGGTCGCTCTAATCTGATTCATCGACCATGCCAGTCCTGTAGTTTTGCCACGCTTGCTTGTGAATATCACTGTTATCTGTCATAGTCAGTTTATGAGAACCGCTAATATGTAACGCTGGTTTTAAGATGTCTTTGTCTGTAACGCCGTTAGATTGCAGTCTCATCATCACCGTAATGCGGGTAATGGCGGAAACGGCGGGACAGCGTTAAACGGTGGCGAAGCTAGTGGTCAGGACGGCACTATTAGTAGCAACGGTGGAAACGGAGGTCTGGCATTAGGACCTGGTAGCGAAGCCAACGGTGCTAAACTTCGCATCAAATCGGAGGTCCAATAGGACTAGCAATACCCTTGACAATCGCAAATTTTGAAAACCTCCTATAAGACACGTGAGGATACACAATCAGCAATGGCAATGGTAGGCAGATTTAGTTACGCGTTATTGGGAGCAGCACTGCTCACGGGGATAGGAGTTATATTTGCGGCTCTACTCAAACAACAAGGACATCGTC
>JAICVW010000149.1 GCA_025935105.1 Nitrososphaeraceae archaeon | reverse complement strand
GACATTGATATGCATGACCTAAAAGTGAGTCATAAAGAATCCTAATTTTTACAACAAAAGTTAATTAATATGTCCCATTCCAATCAATCCATATTCGACATGCAAATTCGAAGATGGAAATTATCCGCTATTAGCATAGCAGCAGCTATGACGATTGGTATTTTGGTTTTATTCAATTCTTCCGAAGCTTCAGCAGCAACTTCAGCTCCTTCCAGTAACGCTTCATTGACTAAGCCGCTGCTTGCTATTGCAGCAGCAATAGCTATTGCGGGTGGACTAATTGGTACTGGCAACGCCCAACAAGGAATTGGCGCAGCAGGGATGGGTATAATCGCGGAGAAACCAGAGAAATTTGGGCAGGTTTTGTTCTTCTTTGTTATTCCTGAGACTCTTTGGATTATTGGCTTCGTGCTGGGTATCATATTGTTACTTGGCATCCTTTAGAGAATTTAGAAATGAGCATTGGTACGTTCCTCGAGGAGATAGAACAAAACAAGAAGAAAAAGATAAAGGATCTAGGCGACCGTCTCTCCAAGGATAAGGCCTCTCTGCAAAGTAAAGCCGATCTCGCGATAAAGGACGCCACCGCCCATTATTCAATGGAGGCAACTATAAAGTCAGAACAGGAATCGACTAGGATTATTGAAGGAGCGAAGCTACAAGCTAAGAAGGTTATCTTCGAGGCAGTTAATGGCAAAATGGATTCGATATTTGCACAAATCAAGACAGATATATGCAACTATACCAAAACTCCAGAGTACAAAAACACCCTAAAGAAGATGGCATTGACGGCACAAAAGAGCCTTGGCAGAAATATTGGAATTGGATGCAGAGAGCAAGACAGTTCAAGCTTCAATGATTTAGGGGTAAACATTACAAAAACTATCAGTTCGATTGGAGGGTTGACCGCTGAAAATATGGATAAAACAATGGAACTGGATTTGACTTTCGAGGAACTACTCAGAATCCACGAAGATGAAATAAGGGCTACGATCATGGAGGCATTTGTCTAGTGCCTACATCTCAATTTTCCTCCTCATTTGGTAGGCTACAAGCATTATCCGGGAACTTTTTGACACATTCCTTCATTGGAGATCTGCTCAAGACAAAAGGTCTGCTAGATATGGTAAAAATGCTTCAAAGCACGTGGTACGGCGAAGAGATTGAGAAGGCAGCCACTGTTTATCAACCACCAGAGCTGATAGAAGTTTCACTGAATCGCCACTTAGTTAAAATTAATAAAATCGCCATAGAGGCATCGCCGTTTAATGGTAAGAACGCTATCAAGGCATATTTGTTAAAATGGGATATATATAACATTGAACTAATATTGTCTTCTAAAAATATGGGTAGAGCTATTACCGAAACTGAGCCCTTCCTAGTTTCGAGTCGCAATTTCCCTGCTGGAATTTCCGCAGGGAACATACCTCACGATGAAATTAAGATCATTTTATCACAATCTGGAGTGGACGCTGTTATCAATAGGTTGCTAAAGTACAGTTACGGAAGCATTCTGTTACAACACCTCGATGCTTATCAAAAATCATTGGATTTAGGGCCAATGATGGCTGACTTACAGGATTACTATTACCAGACTTTACTAGAATCACTTAGGTTTTTTCAGGGTGACGAAGGTATAATAAGAGAAATGTTTAGAACAGAAATAGACAAGAGAAACATTTTGACCTTAATGAAGGGAAAAGAAACCAACGCCGAAAAATCACTTGTTAACAAACACGTAGTGAATGGAGGCGGCATACCTATATCTGAATTAATGGATTTGTATGGCGTAAATAACGTAATGGAATTTGTAGGGAGGATTGAAGGACGCTTCTCTTTAGGGGAAGCAGTAAACTCATATCGAAACTCAGCAAGTCTAGTCGATTTTGAAGTTGGTTTGGACAAATTTATCAACCGAAAATATGTTAGTAAACTTAAGAACATTGCACTCTCGATTGGCTCCTTGTTCCATTTTTTGATCACAGCAGAACGTGAGCGTGAAAACGTTAGAAGAATAGCATATGGGAAAATGTACAGTATTCCAAATGACAAAATTGCATCTATGATAGTAAATGAGTGAACAAATTACTAAAAAGGGATCTGGCAGAATTGCAGTCATCGGTGATCGTGAGCTGGTCGTTGGCTACCGATTGATAGGCGTAGAGGATACGTTCTTGGTGAGCGAAGATGCATTAGAAGTTAGAAAGACCTTACAACAGCTTCTTTCTTCTAACCAATATGCACTTATTATTGCAAGTCAGACAGTGCGTAGTTCTCTATCTGGCAGCTTTCGTGAGAGCGTAGAATCGTCAATTGAGCCGCTGGTACTATTCATGCCAGCGTTTGAAGGGAACGTTCAGGAAGAATCGATTTCGTCGCTGGCAAGACGTGTACTGGGAATCAGTATACAAATGAGTTGATTGTAAAATGGCCGTAGTTGCTCGTATTTCTGGACCTGTTGTAGTTGCCAACGGACTTGAGGGGGCGCGAATGTACGATGTTGTCAGATTGGGAGACATGGGTCTGGTAGGAGAAATAATCCGCCTAGAAGGCGATAAAGCTACAATTCAGGTTTATGAAGACACTACTGGTGTAAGACCTGGAGAAAAAATCGTTAATACAAAGAGACCTCTTTCTATTCAGCTTGGACCTGGACTACTAACCTCGATTTACGATGGTATTCAGAGACCGCTCAATATTCTACGAGAACAAAGCGGGGATTTCATAGGCAGAGGAAAAATTATCCCCGCCTTGGATCAGAATAAAAAATGGGAGTTTATTCCAATTTCAAAAAAGGGAGATGAAGTTCAGCAGGGACAATTCATTGGCGAAGTTCAAGAAACCCCTTTGATAAAGCACAAGATTATGGTGCCGCATTCAGTGAAAGGTCAGCTCGAATCGATCGCAGAGGGAAAATTTAATGTTAACGAAATAGTTGCAACCGTGAGGACACCGTCCTCTAAGGTGGAAATTGGCTTATCAAGCTGGTGGACTGTCAGAACCCCTAGGCCAGTTCTCAGGAAACTTCCTCCAGAGTCACCACTTCTTACGGGGCAGCGAGTTTTGGATACATTCTTTCCAGTAGCAAAAGGCGGAACAGCCGCCATTCCCGGTCCATTTGGAAGTGGGAAAACCGTTACTCAGCAACAGTTGGCCAAATGGGCAGACAGTGAAGTAATTGTGTATGTTGGGTGTGGTGAAAGAGGCAATGAAATGACCGAGGTACTTACAACTTTTCCCGAACTAGAAGATCCCAAATCCAAGCGTCCTTTGATGGAACGGACTATGCTGGTTGCTAATACTTCAAACATGCCTGTAGCTGCGCGCGAAGCCAGCATATATACTGGCATAACGATGGGAGAATACTACCGCGACATGGGATACGGTGTTGCATTGATGGCGGATAGCACCTCCAGATGGGCTGAAGCCCTTAGGGAGATATCAGGTAGATTAGAAGAGATGCCTGGCGAAGAAGGATATCCTGCCTATCTAGGCAGGCGGCTAGCTGAGTTTTATGAACGTGGTGGCAAAGCTATCGTTATTTCGCCAGAAGAGCGAGTTGGATCTTTGACGTTGGTGGGTGCTGTTTCTCCACCAGGAGGAGATTTTTCCGAACCTGTATCTCAAAACACTCTTAGAGTCACAAGGGTTTTTTGGGCATTGGACGCTAGTCTAGCATCCCGTAGACATTTTCCTTCGATTAACTGGCTAACAAGCTATTCGCTATATGCTGACGATATGGGTGACTGGTATGCTAAACAAGTATCACCTGATTGGATCTCTTTGAGAAAAGAGGCGCTAGAAATCCTGCAGAGAGAATCAGAGTTGGAAGAGATAGTTCAGTTGGTTGGGTATGATGCCTTACCAGAACCCGAAAAGGGTATACTTGACACCGCTAGATCACTTAGAGAAGATTATCTGCAACAAAGTGCCTATGATGATGTTGATACATATACCTCTATAGGGAAACAGTTCAATATGCTCTCTGTGATATTAGAATTTGGTAAGTTGGAGGCAAATGCTATCAAAAAGGGTATACGATCCTCTCAGATAGGAGGCCTGGAGTCAAGAAAGCTAATTTCGAAAATGAAATGGACTCCGGAAAACCAAATTGACAAATTGTTGCAAGAGGTAAGAACAAGCATGCGACAGGAGTTTGATGGTCTGTTAGTAAAAGTGAGTCAATAAATGTCCACTATATCTTTTAAGACGCTATCCAAGATCGCTGGACCTTTGATATTTGTAGAAGGTGTTGATAATGCCGCTTACGGCGAAATGGTTGAGATAAAGTTAGAGGATGGACAAAGGCGCGAAGGCCAGGTGCTTGACACCAGAAAAGGATTGGCAGTAGTTCAAGTTTTTGGTCCGACTTTGGGTTTAGGAACAACTGGAACCTCGACGAGGTTCCTTGGACATACTGCTACTTTGGCAGTGTCTGATGAAATGTTGGGCAGGGTATTTGATGGCTTGGGCAATCCACGAGACAACGGTCCGAAAATTGTCTCCAAGCAGAAGTTCGATCTTGTTGGAGCAGGCATCAACCCATACTCTAGGGAACAGCCATCTGAATTCATCCAGACTGGAATGTCAAATATCGACGGTATGAATACACTAGTGAGGGGACAGAAATTACCTATCTTCTCAGGAGCAGGCTTGCCTCACAATATGCTTGCTTCACAAATTGCAAGACAGGCAAAGGTGCGTGGAACTTCCGAAAGCTTTTCAGTAGTGTTTGCGGCTATAGGGATTACCAGTGAGGAAGCAAATTTCTTTGTAAAACAATTCGAAGAAAGCGGCGCTTTAGGCCGAACTGTTCTTTTTTTGAACCTATCGTCTGATCCTTCAATGGAACGTATTTTGACCCCAAGACTTGCATTGACAACCGCTGAGTTTCTAGCGTATGAGAGGGACATGCACGTTCTAGTAATTTTAACTGATATGACGAATTATTGCGAGGCATTAAGGGAGATAGCTGCAGCACGGGAAGAGGTTCCAGGAAGGCGGGGTTATCCAGGATACATGTATACCGATCTGGCTTCAATCTATGAACGTGCCGGCAGGATAAAGGGTAGGAAAGGATCAGTTACCCAGATACCTATCTTAACAATGCCTGCAGATGATATAACCCACCCCATACCAGACCTCACAGGGTATATTACAGAGGGCCAAATAGTTTTGAGCCGAGACCTTCAACGTGCAGATATACGTCCTCCTGCGGATGTCTTGACAAGCCTTTCGCGTCTGATGAACCAAGGAATAGGCAAAGGTAGGACCAGGGAAGATCATAGGAGCCTGGCAGATCAGCTTTATTCAACGTACGCACAGGGAAAGGATGCGAGGGCCCTCGCTGCAATCGTTGGAGAAGAGGCGCTGAGCGAGTTGGATAGAAAATTCCTTAGCATAGCTAATAATTTTGAAAGAAGATTTGTAAATCAAAACTTCGACGAAGACCGCTCCATAGAAGATACCTTGGATATTGGTTGGGAGCTATTGGCTGAACTCTCGGAAGCAGATATGAAACGCATCAAGCCAGAGCTCATTGAGAAATATGGTCGGAAAAAGAATCCACGTAAGGAAGCAGAGTGATTAGATAAATGCCAACCACAACCAATATCCGGCCTACTAGACTTGAGTATATACGAACTAAACGCAGAATAGTTATTGCCAAGAAAGGCCTAAAGCTCTTAAAACTAAAACGGCAGGCTTTGATATTAGAGTTTTTTAGTACTAGCAAGACTGCCGCGACGCTCAGAAGCGGTTTGCAATCGGAATTAATGAAAGGCTACGAGAGTATTAGAATGGCGGAAATGATGGCCGGCTCTATACGTCTAGAAAATGAGGCAATGAAAATACCTAGTCTAGCCAGTTTGCAAATCAAATCAAAAAACGTCATGGGCGTCCGAATACCAAAGTTGGTAGGAGGCCAGAGACAGGAAGCACTAACCGAGCATCTTTTGGAGCTTCCAACTTCAATTAATGAAGCCATAAAAACCTTTCAACAGGTCCACAGGATGGTCTTGGATGTAGCAGAAAAAGAGACTGCACTCAGAAAGCTTTTGCTGGAGATAGAAAAGACAAAGAGAAAGTCAAACGCTATCGAAAATGTGTTTATTCCGAGGCTCGCAGCTGCAGTCAAATTTATAACCTTCAGACTAGACGAAATGGAGCGGGACACCTTCATTATGCTCAAGACTGTAAAGCGCAAAATGGGAGAACGCGAATCAGAGACGATGGAGAAAAAAGAGGAGGAGCTACTTGCCAAATAGGTTCGTGAATCCTCAACAAAGAAAATTCTATCTAGTGATGAGAGCGTTTAAGATAGGTAATATAATAAGTACTATTGCCATTGTTTTGTTTTTAGGCAAACATTTCTTTGGAGGGTAATTTATGTCGAACACTCAAGAGGCCTATATACAAACACTCAAGCAGATCAAGAATGCAGAGGACCTAGCTGAAAAAGAGATAAACGAATATAGGCTAGAATGCGAAAGGGTGAAAAAGGACCTTCAATCAAGAATTGAACAAGAAATACAAGCAGCCACCACCCAAGGTGAAAATCTTGTTGCAACAAGTATAGAACAGGCAAAAAATAAAGCGGTTCAT
>JAICVW010000095.1 GCA_025935105.1 Nitrososphaeraceae archaeon | reverse complement strand
ATCAGGACGAAATTGAAACACACATCGCGAATATAGCCAATTCCCCTGAACCGGAAAAGCTAATTGAAATTGCAAATCAAATCGCGGAAATATCCATGTCGAAATCAATTCCACTGGATGCGCTCGCAGATCACATTAAACAACAACAAGAAGAGAAACAAAGGCTTGAACAGGAAATCAAACAAAGGCACGCAATCTTAGAGAGCACAAATATAGACATCCAAACACTAAATGAACATAAGAAATTAAAAGAGGAATTGAGGATTCATCGCCTCTCTCTAGAAGAGCCACGTATTCTTTTATCCATACTCAAGACAATCAAACGAATAGGGTATGAGCCTCAAAAAATAGTCAAGGAATTTTCCAGAATAAAATCGCTAAGACAAACGGAAAGACAATTGAGCCATAGCTGCAAAGTATTGGAGTCCCAAAAGGGGCGATACAAGGAAGTCTTACTAATGTGTGAACAAATTGTTCGTCTTCAGATTGGAATGGGAGAGCTTTTAGCGTTTCATACGGCCGTCTGCGAGAAGGCTGAAATCTACAATTTATCAAGGGAAAGTGCTGCTTACCGCGTGATTGAAGACATCAAAGATTATGACAGATTGGGTGGAATGAAAAAGCGATTGAATGACATATCAATGGAAATATTTATGATGGAACAAATTTCAGCACGTCGAAATAAAGCGGTTACGTCCCTGCTCACAATGCAATGTTATGGTATTGAAGATGATGAAATCGTAAGGATATGTCAATTTTTGAATTCTGCGCGCAAACCCGGATAATGTTTAAAGGGCACATGGGATTGTCTATAATAAATTGACCCCATACCGTAACCGCTGATCTAGCAGCGATAATCATTCGCACATCCCTAGCAAAATGCACCATATCATCTAAGCAAGCAGGTTCAGTACTGCTTATTCTTCAGCGGGGATTTATACCAAAAAATTTAAGGATTAAATCAGCGTAATGAGCAGCACCTCTAATGAAATTTGATTTTGTTGTATCAAGAATTGAAGCATCCCAGGATGGTGGTCCATATGTTTATGTTACATATGCTAATCCTAATGATTTTAAAGCAGGCGGCGACAGAGGACCACAATTCAATCCATTTGGTGCTAACATGATGGCCTTTACATCGCCTGAAGATTTGATGAAGAACCTACCAAAAGCAATGACCAATATTGGTAAAGCGATGGGCGGCGAAGGAACCCTTTCTGATTCTCCCACCTTCAAAATCAGCATGAGAGAATACGAGGATATGTCCATTAAGGTAGGCGATAAAGTAACGATTGAAATTAAGAAGGCAGAAAGTAGCGGGATATAGCCAAAAGGCCCATTATAATACTGCTTTTGTTACTGGCCCAAGAAAGCGTAAAACAGCTCCTCACAAAAATAGCAGAGCCCATCAAATTGTGATTGCAACGTCATCACATCATGGCAGCGCGGGTGTTCAATTTCATGTTCAATAGACAGGTGTTCTTTGGTAGGATGGGATGGTTGTTGCTCCTCTTCATTTAGTCCCATTTTTGATAACATTATGGCAGTTTGTTTTCCAATAACTCTTCCACTGCCAGTGACAATTGCAGTTTTATATGCCAAATCTCTCAATCTTGAATATTTATTGCATTGAAAACATACCCATGATTACCGATATTTGTTGACATTTTAAATCCTATATTGAATTAATTGATAATAAGCACTTTGGACTTTTCAATACTTGTAGATGCATTTGAAGAAATGGAGCAAACCTCAAGTAGGCTTGCTCTTACAGATCACCTTGTTTCTCTCTTAAGGAAAACTCCGACCAATATTATTGACAGAGTAGTATACCTTATCCAAGGCAAACTGTATCCTGATTATGAAGGGATAGAACTGGGCTTGGCACAAAAATTGGCAATCCAAGCAATTTCACTTCCTACAGGCGTAGATATCAATACTATTGAGGAAGTCTATCGAAAAACAGGTGACCTTGGTGACACTGCTGCCGAAATAATGAAATCAAAAGGCCAAACTACTCTGTTTGCTGAAAAAATAACTGTAGAAAGAGTTTATTTGACTTTGGACAAAATAGCACGTTTGAGCGGTAAGCGTTCACAGGAAGCTAAATTGCGACTTGTGGGCAGCCTCTTAAGTGATGCAACTGCTCGGGAGAGCCGATACATAATGAAATTCATAATGGGAACGCTGAGGCTAGGTATTGGTGACTACACAGTATTAGACGCTCTAGCACTAGCATTTACAGGTAATAAGTCAAATAAATATACCCTTGAGGTCGCCTATAATGTTTCAAGTGACCTTGGAACGGTAGCCAAACTATTAGCTACTAGCGGAATTGGATCTGTTACTAAAATCAGAATCACATTGTACAAGCCTGTAAGACCAATGCTTGCAGAACGAGTGCGTACTCCAGAAGAAGCGATGGAAAGGATGCTGAAGGATAAATCCGCAGGAGCAGAATTTAAACTGGATGGAGAAAGAGTTCAGATCCATAAAGGAAAAGATAGAGTTGATCTATTTTCAAGGAGACTGGAGAAAATTACTGCGCATTATCCAGATGTTAGCGATGTCGTACAAAAATTAGTCGAGGCAAACGAAATAATATTAGAAGGTGAAGTAGTGGCAATTAATGCTCAAACAGACGAATACCTTCCCTTTCAAGAATTGATGCATCGTAGAAGAAAATATGGAATCAAAGAGGCAGTAGAAGAATACCCTGTAGTCATAAATCTTTTTGATGTGTTATATTTCAATGGAGAAGATAAGACTTCTCTAACGTACCTTCAGCGGCGAAAGCTAATTGAACAAATAACAGCAGGCTTAAAGAATCAAAAGGTCAGAGTAGTTTCGCAATGTATTGTAAAAAATATTAAAGATATTGAAAAGTTCATGGCGTCAGCTATAGAACATGGCTGTGAAGGTGTTATGATAAAGCAGCTAGCAAGTACATACAGAGCAGGCGCCAGAGAGTTTGCTTGGGTAAAGTTAAAGCGCGAATATAAAAGCGATATTGCTGACACTCTTGATCTAGTTATAGTTGGAGCACTTTATGGTAGAGGGCGTAGAGTGGGAAAGTATGGCGCCCTTTTGGTAGCTGTATATGATTCTAAAGCCGATATGTTTAGAAGCGTTTCCAAAGTGGGAACGGGATTTACCGACCTACATCTTGAGCAACTCTATAAGAGTCTAGAGGAGACCAGAGTATCGCATAAACATCCAAGAGTGAATGCAGGGATGCAAATGGATGTTTGGTTTGAACCAGAAATAGTGATTGAGGTTAGCGCATCTGAAATAACTCTAAGTCCTTCACACACTGCAGGCATGAATTCAATACGAGAAAAGTACGGACTTGCTCTGAGATTTCCAAAATTTACTGGCAAGGTAAGGATAGACAAGAAGCCAGAGGACGCCACTACTGTAGAAGAACTCATCTCAATGTATAAGCGACAGATGAAGGCAATAAAAGTAGAAGAAACCAAGAAACATCAGTAGAATATGTTTACGACTTAATGAGCCAGCCCTTTCTACTACCTCATAACCAAAGTTACGGCCTGCATCTATAATGGGGGCCTTTAATTTGAATAGAATACAGATAGTATCACAAAATGGGATTACATGGGTTACAGAAGCAATCACGCATATCTCCAATACTATTGGCACTACTCACTCAGTATCTCATATTGGTATTCCTCTCGCATACAGTACTTCTTCTGGCTACTTGTTTTATTTTTCGTTTCGCCAGAATTAGAACTACAATTAATTCAACATATCCAAAGAATAGATCTTAACCAAGGGACTCATACAAACCTGATTGCTCCATTAAATGCAGGCCCTCTTCCATTCTGTTATATAATGTAATGGACGTATAGAGAGAGGGTGATTTTCAGGTTGGGGCCCCAATATGTCATATTATCATTCATACACTGTACTGTACTGTTTCCAAAATTTGACAATTTTTATCTAGTTGGTCCGCATCGAATTATCCATTCTTCTGATGGTTAATCGGCATAATACACGAATCGAGTGTGTTTGTTGCATTCTGAACAAAAGTCTGGTTTAGTTCAGGCCCAACGCCTTGAGTGTTATTAAGTACTAATAGATTCGGAGCATTGGCAACCGTTACCATCCTATCTACAAGAACATGATTGAGACATGCAACTACTTGATTTGGATTGTAAAGAGGTTGGCAGCCCAACAGCCCTGCTGAGGCGGTATTTGTAGTGAGGGCTGCTGTTGTAGAGGATATTGCTGCTGAGGGTATGGTGGTTGTTGTATCTTAGATTGAGTGTAAGGACTACCTGTATAACCGTTAAATGGTTCGCAATATCCGCTTGGGCTTCTATGATATCCATCAGGACACCTTGGTAACCCGCCATAGGGGATCACTAATTCACAATTCCCATCAGGAGCCATATGGGTACCGTTGGGACATCTGGCAAACACCTGATGTTGTTCTATGATAGAAGAGATCAGATCAAGATAACAAAGTGGAATGAAAATCAGAAAACTAAAACAAGTCGACTTGCAGGTATCATGTCTATTTATGCATATAAGATGGAAATTAAAAGATTTTAGAAAAAGTGCTTGTACTATTATTCCTATCAGATGAAAATTTAGAATCGGTATGGTTACACCGGCATGCCAAGTGATCATTTTCCTCAATTCTGGAAATCACATACGCCATCGTATATGCAACGCAGTAGGCAGAATGGATGAATTCTTGGGAACATTCCAAAATACATTGTGTAGTGTTAATTTTGGTTCAGCAACGTACATAGGAGGTGGAGGTCAATAGGTCACTGTACTTGCAGTCATAGGTTGAAAGTCGAAAAAAATAAGGAATGGAATTGATCGGTTTGGGTCAACACTATTTATGAAATATTTGTGTCAACAAACCCAACGTACCAGAATTCAAAGCATCTCAATTTACGATGTTGTCACAACCTGTCTGACCACTGAGTGCTTTCAATCCTGGAATTACCATCGGAAGGGGTAAACCAAGTGCGAGTGCGCCTCCTCCAAGCAAGATTCCGTTTTGTATGCAATCATGTGCACGTTGCCCGTCAGACGTAAAGCTCCCATCAGTATTCACCAATTGGCTACACGACTCCGCCAAAATGGATTGTATCTGATTACATATGCCGCTCCAATCATTACCTTGTTGTCCGTCGCCGTTGTCCATCTGTGCCATTACCATGTTCGATGTCGAGGCAGCGGCTAATATCGCGACGGTTGCAAATATTGCCACGACTGAAAACATTTTGTGTGTTCTGATTATTGTTCTGGCCCTTACGTTATTTTTTATATTCATGGGACTATTGAGAAGAAAACCGGTTCTTGGATTGGGTCGGTGACTCTTAGTAGAGATTGCTTTGCAGTTTCGTTGCACCAGAATTATTAAATTTCAGAGGTAAGTATCTCAATAAAATTGTCTGAAGATCGCTCAAATCATCTCCAAAGATATGTCATCTCAATCGATCTTTACTGAATTCGGGATCTCCATACTCGCTTATCTTTGGTTTTCTTCCATGCACTTTCTTGTGATTTTCTAAGTGATGTTCATCCGGGAATTCCATTTTACACACTTTACACTTTAGACTCAACCGTTGCCAGAGGTAAATAGATTATTCAAGGATTTAAAATCTAAAGTTTAAACCTCAACGTACGGAGGAGATCGGTTCTGAATTAAAATCGGAAAGTTCTTTAATTTCTTTGTTCTGATGTGTATCGATTTTACCTATGAATATGAGTGATAAAACAACATGAAAAAGGCACAAAGGAAAGCGTTGGTGATTGGAATTAGCGATTATACTAACCTTCAAAAATTGGATTTTTGCAAAAATGACGAAAAAGAAATCTACGAGATTTTAGGTTCATTAGGATACATTAGGATACGAAGTCAGCTCAGTGGGCGAGGCCAAAGGTGAGAAAGTAAGAGATGCTATTTATGATTTCTTTGATAATGTAAATAATAACCTTGACGATACTTGCTTTTCTACTATTCCGGAACCTACCGGCCCTCTTTATGATTCCCGCATTCAAGATCACATGCTCATTACGAGGGCACCCAATCAGAGAGTGTCCATAGGAGGATCATAGAAGTGAGTTCAAGGTGAGTACAAAAACGGAAGGGAAATCGTTAATGGATGATATTAATATTATTAACATAGCATCTCTAAATGGATATAATATGAATAAGTGTAGTTTCGCCTGGGGATGTAAGAAAATGTCTCCTTACATCTTATCTGCATTGGGAGGGGCTACTGCCAAAGATATTTTTTCTGACTGGCAAAAGAATAGTACGGTCATCTCAGGTATTATGCAGGATGCAGTACCATTTTTCAAAACTTCATCCGATGCCCAATTTTTCCTTGTCAGTATAATACTATTCATCTTGTTAGGGCTTCTATATTTTATAGTAGGTCGATCATTCTATGACCGGTGGAATTGCCATCTGCAATACGAACATAAAAGAAAAGATACAGAGGATAACAAAAGCCTTGGAAGTAGATAAGATATCTAACTTTCGGTATTGCCTTCTGAATCATCATATTGCAAGATTCGATTTGATCTGTAAGAAATCGGGTTTTAAGGATCAACATGTGGAAAAAGAAGATGAAATGCTTAAACTCCTCGGTGTGACGATTTTTCCAGCAAATAAATCTCTCCCATTAGACTGGGTTTTAATGCAATATATACTATTTATAAAGCGACGCCTCACACGGGTCGATTCCCCATTTTATAGAAAGGTTAAAGAAATCTTAGAGGATCAAAGTTTTTCGGATATCAAGGAATATTTCAGAGCTATCAAGATGGAGGATCTGGATTCTCAAATATATTGTGTCTTAGCCCTAAGTATTTTTTACTTTTTTCTAGAACGACAGGACATTGCAATATTTATTGAAAAGAACATGCCGAGTCCTAATCTTTAGATAGTGGCAAAATTTTTTTAATCAAGCCTTTTGCCTCTTCTTTAAAACGCATGAATTCATTCCCAGGACCCTCTAAACTTAGTTCACTATCCTCCTCTATTCTCTCCTTCACATGTGAAAGGAACATGATTACACCATATTGCTCCTCAGTCATGTCGTCTTTGGAGTTCCGGATATTGCTGGATATTTCATCGACCAAATTCAGCATTAATTGACGACTTCCCTCAAGACGTGGGATAGCATTCCTCCTGGCCGAATCAAGTTTCTTTAGAACGGGCATGCCTAGGATTGAGTCTATAGATAGTTCATTAGGGGTGCCAATGGGATCAGTGTCCTTAGATGCCTTCGATTCTAGAGGTTCGATTATATCGTCCATGTCAAAGTCGCCCATGCCGCCCATGCCGCCACCAGGTGGACCAGCAGGCGTTTCAGACTTTCTAGCAGCTATGACATCATCTATTCGTAAGAGCATGGTGGCTGCTTCTGTAGCAGATTTTATGATTTGTTCCTTAACAACAAGTGGCTCAAGAACATTCAGTTTGTACATATCTGCGACAGCTCCACCACGTACGTTTATGCCTGCCCATGTGGATCCCTTGGATTGTTTAGCACGTAGCTCGGCCATAGCGTCAATCGGATCCATACCGGCGTTCTCGGCTAGACTAAGTGGGATTGAATCGAGTGCATCTGCGAACTTTTGGACGGCAAGCTGTGCGCGTCCTTCCAGAGTGCTTGACCACTCTCTTAATTGACTTCCTATAAACGCTTCAGGAGCACCGCCGCCTGCAAGTATGGCCGGTTTTTCGATCACGTCTTTAGTTACCATTAGGCATCGTGTAGTGATCTATCAGCTTCATCTACAACTCTCTGAGAACCGCCTCTTACTAGAACGGTCACAGCCTTTGGATTTTTGCACCCTTCTATAAAGACCCATTTGTCAGTTTCCACCTTACGCTCTTCGACCAAATCCGCAGAGCCTAAATCTCT
>JAICVW010000266.1 GCA_025935105.1 Nitrososphaeraceae archaeon | reverse complement strand
GGTATTAGCTGGATTTGGCAGTCACTTGACAGTGTGTCCATAAAAGCGCCTTTAGGGGGGGGTTTGACAGGTCCCAATCCTACCGACAGAGGTAAACTAGGAACTAAAAGACATGTATTGACAGATAAAAAAGGCATTCCGTTATCAGTCGTAATTACAGCTACCAATACCCATGACATGAAGGCAGCTACGGAAATACTAGATAGTATTATAGTGGTGAAAAGACCTTCGCCAAGGAAAATGAAACAAAATCTATGTCTTGATAAAGGATATGATTTTCCAGAGATACAATATGAGATTATCAATAGAGGATATATACCACATATCCGTCACAAAGGAGAAAAGAAGAAGAAAAGCAAGCGCCATAGATCAAGAAGATGGGTAGTAGAGAGAACTAATTCATGGCATAACAGATTTAGAAAACTGCTAATCCGATATGAAAAGAAAGCAGAGAATTATCTTGGATTAGTACATCTGGCATGTTGTATTATTATCTATAGGAGGATAATTTTGGGATAGGCTCTAAGTGCATTATAATAAACTCATTATTATATTCATATTATGTCCTAGTTGACCTTATGATTATCTAGCAGCTGTTTGCAAAGAATATGGCTTTTTGACATCCTTGTCCTTGTCAGTATAGAGCTTTTCTTCTTTCCTTAGTCTTTTATCTGTGTACCTTGGTTTATATCTTCCAAGTAGTATAGAATTTCCAACTACTGTTACAGAACTCATTGCCATTGCAAGACCAGCTAGCATCGGCAACCATCCAAATATTCCTACACCAAGGAAAGGAACAAGTATACCACCAGCTATTGGAATCAATCCAGTATTATATGCAAAAGCCCAGAATAGGTTTTGTTTTATTTTTGCTACAGTCTTGCTTCCTAAATCAAGTGCTGTAACCACATCTCTTATGTCATCTTTTATAAGTATGATTCCGCCTGTCTCTTTCGCGATATCTGTACCCGAACCTATAGCGATCCCCAAATCAGCAGCTGCTAATGCAGGAGCGTCATTAATTCCATCTCCTACCATGGCAACGGTCCCTCTTTTCCCTTTTTCTTTGTGTTCATTTTTTAGTTTAGAGATCTCTTGTTCTTTTTGTTGAGGTAATACCTGAGCGATAATCCTACTAATCCCAAGTTTGAAAGCTACAACTTTTGCAGTTCTTTCGTTATCCCCAGTAAGCATTATTACTTCTATACCCATTGATTTGAGCGAATTGATTGTCTCCTTAGCATTATCTTTTACTGAATCTGCAAGCGCAATTATACCTGCTAATCTCTTGTCAATAGCAGCAAGAATAGCTGTTTTGCCTTGAGTTTCAAGCTTGCTTAATGTTGTATCTATAGTTTCAGTTACTCCGATACTATTATCATCCATCAGCTTTCTATTACCAATAAGCATGGTATGATCTGAGTATTTTGCTCTCAGACCATGACCAGAAACAGCTTCAAATGAATCTGGATTTGTTACCATGATTCCTCTTTCTTTTGCACTATTGACTATTGCTTGACCCAAAGGATGTTCCGATCCTGATTCTGCAATTGCTACAATTCGGAGTAGTTCACTTTCTCCCATTCCAGAGAAATCTATTATATCTGTTACAGATGGTTTGCCTTTTGTCAAAGTCCCCGTTTTATCAAATACTATTGTCTTTACCTTCTTAGCTATTTCTAAATATTCTCCGCCTTTAAACAGAATACCATTTTCAGCTCCCTTACCAGCACCCATCATCAAAGCGGCTGGGGTTGCAATTCCCATCGCACAAGGACAAGCAATTATTATTACAGACACAAATGCTAATAGTGAAAATGTAATTCCTATATCTCCTAAAAAGTACCACCCAAGTCCTACTCCTATTGCAATCGCTAAGACTCCTGGAACAAAATATTTTGCTACTTGGTCTACCAACCTTTGTATTTGTGCCTTTCCTGTTCTTGCTTCTTCAACTAGGGCTACTATCTGTGAAAGTACTGTGTCTTGTCCAGTCTTTGTAGCTTTGGCTTTAAGTAGACCACTTTTGTTAATGGTTGCTCCTATAACTTCATCATCTTTTTTCTTATCTACAGGAATGCTTTCTCCTGTTATAGCAGATTCGTCAATAGACGATGAGCCATCTATAATAACACCATCAGTAGGTATTTTCTCTCCTGGTCTTATCATCAAAATATCGCCTTCTTGTACCTGCTCTATTGGAACCTCTATCTCTTCGACTTGACCTTCCCTTATTATTCTCGCCATCTTTGGCTGAAGATCCAATAATTTCCTTACAGCATTAGAGGCCTTTTCCTTGGTCCTTGTTTCGAGTAGCCTGCCCAGTAATATCAGCGTGATTATAACTGCTGCTGTCTCAAAATATACCGATTTAAATGGAAAATATACAGGAGCCAATGTGACTACAGCACTATACAAATAAGCAGCTGATGTTCCTATTGCAATTAATGTGTCCATGTTTGATGCTTTAGCCTTGATTCCATCCCACAGTCCTCTATAGAACCGCCATCCTATCCAAAACTGTAAAGGAGTAGCCAAGGCAAGCATTATGTAATTACTATTATGCATAACATTCATGGGAAATAAGCCACTAAATTGAGTAGGTAACATATGGGGCAAGCTAAAAATCATTATAGGTACTGCGAGTGCTATGCTTATGGCAACATGTATCTTGTGCTTCTTTAGTTCTTTTTCAGGTTGTGTAAATTCATCTAAACACTGTTTACTACAAAAGTAATACTCTCTTCCATCCTTACTGTACCTGATGGATTCTGGTTTTTCTTCTACAAACATTCCACACACAGGATCTTTTGCCATCTTTTCCTATCCTCTTCTTGATATCTTATATGAAAAAAGCATATATAACTATAGGTCTTTACAATTGTAAATCATTATAAGGCATACTATAAAATAAATCATACTAGGGTAATGCCACTTCAACTAGATGATTATGACGTCGCTGTTCTGAAGTCATTGTTTAAAGATGGCCGTAAGTCTTTTCGTGAAATTTCTAGGGAGACTGGAATTACAACTCCCACAGTCAAAGCAAGATTTACCAGATTAGTTAACGTTGGGTTCATAAAATCAGTATCTCCAATTTTTGATTACAGCATAGTAGAAAACGAAAATATTCTCAAACCAGAGTTTGATAAACAACAGAATGTTAGCATTGGGAAGAGTCAAGTAAAAGAAAAACAGGGCCAAAGGGATAGTAATAGCAGATCTCTGTTTAGGCAAGAGAGTAACAAACTTATAAAAAAGGGATTGAGGATAAAACTAAACTGTGAATTCTGTAAAGGTCCTATCTTGGCTAGTCCACATATCTACAGATTTGCAAATTATGAGCGATTTTTCTGTTGTACTGAATGCTTATCCAGTTACAAGAAAAAATATGCAGGTAGGATAGAGTCTATAAAAAGAAGACTTAAGGAAGAAAGAAATTCCTCCTTATGAGCATTGTCTTTCTGGTGCAGATGATACAAAGAAATATTACTCACTCACCACTGCCTTCGGTATACATATTTGCGTGGCTTTGATCAATTGATATTGCAGTTTGATAAACAGAATAGACTTTTGTCCATTTTATGCTGTGCTATCTTTTGTCAAATATTATATTTCGTATCCTTGTGATGACTTAGCGCTGGATCCTCCAAACTCTCATTAGATAATGTATATTTCTAAACTGCCACCAGGACCATGATAAGTGACATCGATAGTTTTAGTTGATCCGTCGACCACCACTTTAAAGCGCCATTATATAACGATTTCAGAGCGATTAGCCAAAAAGCATAAAGACTTGCCCAAACTTAGTAATATTTTCCATAGCACATAGCTATTTTCGAGCCAGTATACTCCCATATAACACACATTACCGTGCGCGAGTGAAATAGTGGATATTTCAGAACAAGGCGCTCTATCTGGCTGTATCCTCTCGAATATTAGTTAGAGAACATATGCTAAGAGGGATAGTACACTAGTATATATGAATATATACAATGTAAATATGCACAGCATAGCAAATAATAACTTCAACTAGTGTGGGTCAGGTTTTCGGTTTACATTATTCTATCGGCGAAAGTCTTGACTGCAGCCAAATAGCATATCGATGGGGAGACCATCGTATGACCTTCGCAATTATAATAATTCTCTAACGATCCAGGTAGATGGTATACGTAGCACAATAAACAAGATATGTCTTTAGCAACATACGT
Organism: Nitrososphaeraceae archaeon; assembly: GCA_025935105.1. GTDB lineage: Archaea > Thermoproteota > Nitrososphaeria > Nitrososphaerales > Nitrososphaeraceae > Nitrosopolaris. The sequence goes on along the minus strand of JAICVW010000266.1, from coordinate 798 downwards.
TGGGCTATCGAGTAGGGTAAATTAACTTGAACTAACTAGGTGCACCACTTTTGAGGTCAGACTGGAAATGGATAAGACTACGTACATGGTCTTAATTTCCATTTCTGGGACATTTTCCAATATCTCGATAGTTTGTCTGATATCTACTACTTACCAGTATCACACTGAGTTGCTGTTAAATGTCCGCTACAAACCTTTGTCTTCCAACCAATCCCCTATTTGTTGAAACGTCATTTGATGGTAATCATTTAGATGAATAAGTAAAGATACAAGGCTACAATGAAAGTAATTCTTTGTTTTGCAGTTACAACGCGGATACTCTTCAATCCGTCTATATGGAATACCACTCTCTATTCGGTCAATTATAGTCATTGGAATCATAACAGATCTGGCTGCCAAAGTAGTACTTTTGCCTTTGTCAGATTCTACATCGTAACCAAAATGCTTGGCAGTTGTTCTAAATGCTTGGCGACAGCTGCTAGTACGCAATATTTTCCATTTCCGTCAGAGAAAACACCATGTTTGGGGGATATTGAATAGTTCATGCTTAAGTATTGTGCTAAGTTTTGGTTGTAGTTTATGTTCTGGTTTCTGCAGTATCATACATGTATCATTTCAGTATATGTTGTCATGCTAAATAAATATAAGACAAAATACTCATTTCAACGTGAATTACCTAAGGACTACTCCATTTTCTATCATATGCTAATACTTGCGGGTTTTCCAATATATCATCACAACAGGATAATCAGCTAGTCATGTACTTCATTTCTTGTTCTCATAATAGATAAGTACGAT
>JAICVW010000307.1 GCA_025935105.1 Nitrososphaeraceae archaeon | reverse complement strand
GGAGCGCTAGCCATGGAATCTATTTCCCTTGTTAGTGAAGAAAAGACGGGTACAAGGCACGTTAAGATGGCGATTATTGCCAATGACTCGAAGATGATGAGGAAAGTGGAAGAAGACGAGATTGAAGAGTATGCAGCCTTGGCAAAAGATAAGACAGCAAATCGAAGTGGCTAGTATTTTATTTCAAGCTACGTCGGAAACTAGTTCTTTAAATTAGCATCTGGCCCTAAAATAAAAGCCCCCGAGTGCCCTACCGTGTAAATGAATGCGTAAAATGTGCTGAATAGTAACCTTCGTTGGCTCAAGCATAAAGGGGCCTAGTAGATTCGACATATGCATGATGAACGAAAACAATTCTATTCGAAAATTTGAAATTATTGGTACTGGAAAGGCCTTTTCAAATATGAATCATCAGCATCTTCCAAATCTTTGGATAGCGATCCCTGATTCATCTCTTTCAGATGAGCAAACTAGCAGGGACAAAGCCATCAAAATATGTCAAATTGCTCGGGCTTGTGCTATCTTTCGTGTGAGCAAAATCTATATTTACCATGATAGTTCTCAAGGGCCTAAATCCGAGGATTTATTGTTATTAACTACCGTTTTGAGATATCTTGACACCCCGCAATACCTCAGAAGGAGATTATTTCCTCACTCTAAAGAATTAGCATATGCAGGTATTTTACATCCATTAAGTTCGCCTCACCATCAAAAATTACAAAGAATTGAAGATGTTAAGATTGGAGATATACGAGTTGGTGTAGTACTACAGGTGAACCGAAAGTATTTCGCGGATGTAGGCTTAGAGGGTCTTGTTCTTTTGGACACGAGAAAAGAAAGCTATACTAAAAAAATCAATGTAAAAATTACCTCTACGAAACCAGTTCTGAAAGGGGTCGAGGCCAGGCCAGGCGATATTAGTACCTATTGGGGTTATGAAGTATTCAACGTGAGAAATCTTGGTGAATTGATAGAAATGCTACCTAACACACATATCATCCTCACTTCACGAAAGGGACGCTATATTACAAACGTAGATCCGGAAATTTTTGCCATCAAGTCATCCGATAATGCCCTCATGGTATTCGGTTCACCTAAAAAAGGTATAGACGAAATTTTCGCTAGCGAAGGAGAAAAAATTAAGAAATCTTATATGATGTTCAATACTTTTCCTTTACAGGCAACGAGGACTGTGAGATTGGAAGAAGCGATTTTAGGATCACTTGCAGTTTTTAATTATATATTTTTGAAGCGGACCGTTGGAAGTTAGGCGTGAACTTAGGGCAGAAAAACTAAGTTATTGCCCAATTAACTATTTCCTGATCAACTGTCCTTTCTTTATAGAAAGAGGCAATATAATTATTAAAGGGTATACCTTGTCTGGGTCTATATGGGTCATCGTAAGTATAGCGCTCCACGCAGAGGTAGCATTGCTTTCAGGCCTAGAGCAAGAGCCAAGAGTATCGAATCCAGAGTAAGAAACTGGACCTTGTACGAAACTGATAAATCTAGCTTGGCTGGCTTTGCTGGCTTTAAGGCTGGAGTTATACGGGTATTAACAATTGATGATAGGGAAAAGACCCCAAATTTTGGTAAGAATCTCTTGAGTGCCAGTACTGTTGTAGCAACACCGCCAATAAGGCTAATTGGAATCAGGGCCTATTCAGAGACTCCTTACGGCAATAATGTGATTTGTGACGCTTACTCCAAAGAACTTCCAAAGGATCTTCAAAGAAAGTTCTCCTTGAATTCGAATTTAGCCACAGAAGAACAGTTGGCCAAGATCGAAGGAGCATCATCAGTTGTGGCACTAGCTACTATTTCGCCGCGAGATGTGAATTTAGCGCAGAAAAAACCGTTTGTTTTCGAAGTTGCAGTAACGGGCAGGGATGTAAAAGCTAAACTAGGATATCTTAAAACCATTCTTGGAAAAGATGTTCGGTTTAGCGATGTGTTCCAGGTTGGTCAATTCATTGATGTTTCAGCCATTTCCAGGGGAAAAGGAATAGAAGGGCCCATTACAAGGTTCGGTGTAAAAAGAAAACAACACAAATCCAGGAAAAGTGTACGTGCTGTTGGAACCCTTGGACCCATATCACCGGCGGTAGTTATGTATACGGTTCCACGCCAAGGACAACATGGCTTTCACCAACGGACAGAATACAACAAAAGAATTCTCTTGATTTCTAATTCCAAGAATATGACTGAGTCTATAAATCCTAAAGGTGGGTTTAAGCACTATGGGTTAATTAACGGTGACTTCGTAGTTTTGAAAGGCTCTATTCCTGGGGTTCCTAAGAGACTTATAAAATTAAGACAACCGATCCGAAGCTATCAGAAGAAGATTTCTCAACCGAAAATCCTGGAGGTCCTCGTTGAATGAGTAAGAGCGTTGGGATCCTAGGACTTGACGGGGCTAGAAAGGAGACGGTTGTGCTTCCAGAAATATTTTCGTGTGCATACAGACCTGATGTTATCCACAAGGTCTACGTTAATTCATTATCTCACGGATATCAGAAACAAGGCCGATATCCTGCTGCAGGTGAAATCGTAAGTGCAGAATCTCGTAATACTGGTTTAGGAATGGCAAGAGTTGCCAGGGCGAGGGGTGAAGGCTTTCCGAGGGCGGGACAAGCTGCAGGAGTTGCAGGGGTCAGGCATGGTAGAGTAGCCCATCCACCTGAATCATGGAAAAAAATCTATAAAAAAGTTAACAAGAAAGAGAAGCGATTAGCTCTGCGCTCAGCAATAGCTGCCACAGCGAGGAAAGAACTGATAGAAAAGCGAGGCCATAACGTAGGCAAGATTTCTGAGTTTCCTATTCTAGTGTCAAACGATCTAGAATCCTTGGAAAGGACTAAAGAGCTCAAGAAGACCTTGATTAATTTAGGGCTGAAGGAAGATTTGGACAGGGCAGCCTATTCTAAAAAGCCGAGATCAGGAACAGCTAGACGAAGAGGCCGAAAAAATTATGTGGCTTATAGTGCTCTGATAGTAACCGGAAGTGGAGATGCGAATGTACGTCATATTTCAGGTTCTTTACCGGGGATTCACGTTAAAGGAGTGAGACAATTAAGCGTACTTGATTTGGCTCCTGGTTCCAAGCAAATTAGACTAACAATATTCTCTATCAGCGCGATTGATGAGCTTCGACAATTAGATTCTGCGCAGGATAAGATGAATTGAAGATGGTTCAACAGAAGAAAACTCCGTCCAAATCAATGGATGCCATGTCTGTCGAAGAAGCTAGGGCAATTATAATTAAGCCATATATAACTGAGAAAGGATTCAACCTGATAGAATCCCATAATACCATAGTATTCATAGTGGGCCGCAATGCCTCGAAACATGCTGTGAAGGCGGCAATAAGGACTCTGTATGAAACTGAGGTATTGGAGGTTAACACGATGAGAGGGATACGAGGAAAGAAGGCGATGGTAAAATTTGCGGAAGATGAAGGAGCTAGGAATCTTGCTACAACTCTTGGCCTTGTATAATGAAACCGCGTTAGATTTAAAAGTAGCAAGGAACTGCCAAATCTGGTTGGTTCGCGAGTTCAAGTTTAAAGGATACTCTCCTGAGCAGTTGCAAACTTTATCGATTGAAGCATTAATTCCTCTTTTGAATGCACGTCAAAGAAGGTCACTCGATAAGAGAGTGAGTACATATATGAGCGACGCAAAAAGAAAATTGCGTGAAGAGATTAAGTTGGCTAGAGAAAATAAGCTCAAAAGCGAATTAAAGACCCACGTCCGTGACATGATTATTTTACCTGACATGATAGGATTGAACATAAAGGTCCATAATGGGAAGGAATTTGCCTTGGTTAATATAAGGCCCGAAATGACTGGACACTACCTAGGAGAATACGCAATAACTAATCGAAGAGTGCAACACGGAGCACCAGGTGTTGGATCCTCTCGCTCATCACTTTATGTGCCTTTGAAGTGACAGTGCATGCCACATTATTCTTATGCATTCCAGCACTTTGATAAGACCAAGCATGTAAGGGCTGCGCTTAGGGAAAAAAACATCTCACGCAAACATTCTAGAGAGGTTGCATTGGCAGTCAAAGGCCTTTCAATTGAGAAGGCACGTGAGTATCTCGAAAACGTTATAGCTAAAAAAATAGCTGTTCCATATAGGAGGTACAATAATGAAGTAGCACATCGTTCTAACATTCGCGATGGTTTCTTTGCTGGGAGATTTCCACAAAAGACTGCCAAGGAATTTCTTCGACTTCTCGATAATTTAGAGTCTAATGCGGAGTACAAAGGTATGGATCTTGACAGGCTCAGAATTATTAGCTCCATAGTTCACATAGGTACAAGACTTGAACGGTTTACACCGAGAGCAATGGGAAGATCTAGTCCAAAGATCGGTATTTTAGTTCATGTCGAGCTCGTCGCAAAGGAGGGTGCTGTTTAAGTGAGTGCGGCGAAGAATGTAATGAAAAACAACTTTCGCAACCTCGAGCTTGATGAATATTTAGCCTCTACTTTGAAGGATGCGGGATACGGTGACGTAGATGTTCAGAAAACGCCTATAGGGACTAGGATAACGTTATACGTT
>JAICVW010000436.1 GCA_025935105.1 Nitrososphaeraceae archaeon | reverse complement strand
TTGACGGTAGTAAAAGATTCCATTGATTATCTGTTAGCTCTTCGAACCTCACTATCGTAATAAAACACAATCAAAGCTATAGGTAAACTGGTGAGAAAGTCTCAAGTAGTATGTCAAATTACTTTCCAGATGAGTTCATTAACTCCAGTTAGCACCAGTGTTAAGAAAGATAGTTCGCATCAATCGCAAGTTTTCGGTATCAGCGGTAATCACCCTTTTCCAGCCGTAACAGAAGTAGACGGTGCAGAAGAGTAAATCGAATCAATAATGATAAATTTTAGTTTGGGAATAATGACCTATCGTGCGGATTCTTCTAGATTTAGAGGGCTTTACATGACCAGAATGTGTCTGATGCTAGTGGGTATCACAAACTTCAGGGATTCGTATACGATACACTGATTGCTAAAACAGAATTTAAAAATATTCATAATTTAAAGACTTACAAATTATCACCAGTTGTATTGAGATTAGCAAATCTTTTGAACTAGTTTGTGTGTATGTGGCTGATAACTAGATAGCCGCTGACACAGACTAACCAGAAGTGCTGAAATTGAGGCGCAGCTAGTTTAACTGTTATATGGTGGATTGAAGATAAGCATGACTATTTGGATGTAGGTATTCCTATTACTGGAAGTCCTGTGACATTGTGAACCAGATGCTTTATCAGATTTGGGGTCGATGTTTTTCCTGGAGGAAAACAGAGAAGCTGGGCTTCGATTTGGTTCGGTCCTCGCTGAGTTGGCGATGTGGTGATTGCAGTCCATTTTGTGTAGTCGGCTGCTCCTTTTGGACCTTTAGGCGATGCTTGAACAAAACCATGTTGATTTATCTGTACCGAAACATTGCAGTTAGTATGGGTCACATTTGATGGAGCTGATGTGCCACCTACTGCAATTAGAGTGCCTATAGGAGCTACTGTATTTTTGTCCGGGTAATTTATTGAGAGCAGTCCACCTCGCGTGCTCTTGATGTTGCCCACTCCTGGAGGATTAAAAACAGTGTTGGCCATACTCGCCGCGGACCCGGATTGGATATTGAATGTATATAATCTCGAAATACTATTATCAATATTAATCCTGGTCTTCCCAGATGTGGCCTGTATCCCGTAACTGAAAGTGATTGTTGCATTAGTCATTCCAGGAGCCATAGCTCTGTAGACTATTCCAGAAAGATGTGGATATAGTAACACCGACTGTTCCCCGGGTCTAAGAGCAACTACTAAGTGAGGTGTTGTACAAGATGCCACCCCCCCTGATTTTGTATCATGACGTTTTTGTTAAAATCTATTGATAGTGGAGAATTACAAGTTCCATTTGGAAATGTAATAATAGCTGTAGAGTTATTGATTACAGTTCCTTGAATGCTAAATGTATTACCAACAACCACTGTTGATGGTATAGTATGAACATTAAGAATCTTTATTCCTGTAGCGTTAGTGCTTGTCACAATCGTTCTACTGGTACTGATACCACTTTTATTAAGCGCAAGGATTTGCCCACCAAAGGTCGTTTCATTAATGATTAGGCTGATGATAACAATAGTATATAATCGCCATTTTGCACTTGTGTTTCTCATCATAACAGTTAGAAACAGGGGTATTTTATAAATGAGTACTCAATGAACCTAAATCTGGCGCTAACATGACCAAGAACTAAAGCCTGTGTTAATTTGTACTATAACAATCATTTGATTCAGGTCTTGATCCTTTGGCTGCTGCTCACAATTCAGACGTTTTGGGTTTCGACTAGTCATTATGTGAATTCGTAATATCAGGTCATGGACAAATTTACATGCTGGTGGACCACTAAATGTTAGAAATAAATGGGTAGAATAAGTGTACAAACGACGTGACGTAACCTCAGATTACAGAATATTTACGATTATTCCCAAGCAAAAGATATAGTGGTCAAATAAGTATCAGTCAGAGAGAGAGTTTATGCTCGCTTGTTTCCTCGTTCTAACGTTCTTCATTAGTATTTTTCGAAGAGATTGTAAAATAGGTAATATTAAGTTGGATACAGGATTTTGCCCAAACCATAGTAATCATAATCATTTGAGATGAGCCACCATTTTTCATCAATGTAGTGGCGGTATTATCCAGTGTAGCCATGTTGGAGAAGATAGACCGGTGGAATAAATTACCAAAGGCGTTGCTGTTATTGTTAGCAAGATTGTGGCAATTAATCTTAGTTTCTTTGATGGGATTTCTGAGAGAAATCGCTTAGTATTCGCCGCCAGCACAATAAATACTACTATAGCATTGCAGCTCCAATAAGTGCGCCACTAATATCAAAAAGCTAATGCGGCCAAAACGATTGCATTTTCTATTGATTCTAAGCTCACTATAGTAATGTATCCGTATTTGTGGGATTTTTCATCTTTGGTTTCATCGGCCTCATTTTCAAATGCTTCTTTGAACAAAGTGGCAGCAAAGAAATATAGTGTAAGTGCGAGTGCAAGTTCAAGCCATCTGGTCGGGATTAACGCATGCGAATAATAAAGCAATAAAAATAGTACAATTGCAAATGATACGCCCGCTATAGTTATCTTGAGTGTTGATCTAATTCCAATTTTCTTTGCTGTTTGCGCTCCAACTATAAATTGTTCGCCGCCTTCTACAAAGAAGAATTTTAAAGACGCGACGAAGACAACTAGTTCCATTGCACGATAGTGCTTTATAATACGATATTTAATTCAATAATAACTAAATATGTTTCCAATATAACTTCCGACGGTCAGCTAATATTGTGCGTAAGTCTCGATACTTCTTGTTAACACTTAGTTTATGATAAATTAATATAGTTGTTAAGCAGTATATGATTAGTGCTATATTGTCAGCACGTTATAATGCTCTAATAGCTGAATTTCTAGGACAGGTTTTTGGCTCCGACTCTAATGTCGAAATGAAGACACAAAGCTGTTTTCTAATAAAATAACGCTTGATAAAGTTATGCGCAATTTTAACTCACTCTGTATATGTGATGTGGTGTGTGCTGCTTCAATGAAAATGACAAAAGTACTCGCTATCGTAATGGTTTTAACAGTGGCTATTACAGCATCTACACTGGTAACATCAGACACTTTTGCGGCGAAATCAAAACACCATCATAGTCACACAAGCACCAGTACTACTGACTCAGCAAACACTTTGAACAACTCCACCAGCTTCAGCGACAATAATGGGACGAGCACTAGCGCCGGCAATAGTAGTAGCGGTCATCACCACCACCACAGCACCAGTACGAGTAGCAGCAGCAACGATAGCTCTCCGCATCAAAGCATACATCACACAAGTGACACTAGCGCTTCAGAAGTTTCGACACTATTCTCGTAGTCTAGAATTGATGATTCAGTAAACTAGGAAACTCCTTTTTTTTAATTTATGCATTAAGATAGAAAGCAACAGAATTAAGTTGGTTGGAAAAACCAGCCTAACTCCGTCATCTTGGGTTAATTCGAGTGAAAGCCATGGGAGGCTTTGCAGGTGGCTTATCTTCTTGTTCAATGTTTGGACTTCTTTCAATTTTCGTCTTTACCTGTGCTTGTGGTTGAACATAACTAT
>JAICVW010000661.1 GCA_025935105.1 Nitrososphaeraceae archaeon | reverse complement strand
ATCATTAGCAAATAGACCAACATGGTTAAAAACAATTGTAGAATACCATTCTAAAATTAATAGTATCTGATATACTCGCTCGTCGTAATAGAATACAACCCTTTTTAATTAAGCCGCGCTACTATGGTTATGACAGAAAAAACTAGACTTGACAATTCAACTTATAACATCTTACGCGCATTGGGTAAAGAAGCAGATTTTATGTATTCAACTGTTGACAAATACATAGAAGATGCAAATAAGGACAACAGAACAGAGCCGGTAGAGATATGGAATGAAATGAAAAGAGACAAAGAGAAACATCTGCGGATGTTAAGAGAGGCCTTGGAAAAAGAAGCAGGAACACAAAAGCTTAGTCAATAAGAACTAATAGTAGGTCATATAGGATAGTACAGGTACCATCCCAACGCGTTGTTGGGATCTGTCCATGTTTCCATGATGCTTAAATTAATTCTTGTCCACATGGTATTTCTAGTTATTAAATGGTATATCATATAAAGTACAATATTATTTAATACAATCAATGCCCGACACGTCTCCAAAACCTGAAACAATTTCTAACGGGACTAACTGGGTCATGATTATTGATGATGAATTTGATATTGTCAGCACCTTCAAACAAGGATTGGAGAGAAGAGGCTTTCATGTATTCGGATTTACAGAACCAACCTTGGCATTAGAACACTTCCAATTAAACCAAGAAAAATATGGACTTGTAATTTCAGATTTAAGGATGCCAGGAATGGGGGTAAGAGATAAGACCAGAAATCAAGGTATTCTTGATGACAGCTTTTGAAATCAATGATGTAGAATTTGGGCGGCTATTGCAAAATGTCAAAATAGAAAGTCTCATACAAAAACCTGTTTCGTTAGCTGAGTTGACTAGTACGGTTAGCAAGCACATCGACCGTCCACCATAGATGCGACTGAGTAAGCGATTGAGTGACCTGGATTATATTATGAATAATTTGCTATGGAATATAAGTGATGGGTATAATAAAGACAGATTGATACATTACATTACTTAAACCATTAAAAACCATTTTCGCCAAATTCCCTATGAGGGATAAAAATTATCTTATGGCCAAACCTGTAATACAAGCAAGTCCCGATGACATACTTCAACACATGCTACAATCTAATTATAGGGAGCACAATATGCTTGTCTATCCAAGTCTGGGTGTATTAAGAGACATTTATTCTAGATATTGCAAAAGTCAGCTAGAAACAGGTAAAGAGATTGTTGTCATTTTACCTACTTACGAAAACATTTCCTCCGTTATACGAGTGCTTACTAACACAGGACTGGATGTAGATAGGTTTGAAAATGACGAATCACTTGTAATTCTAGATTCAGTGAAAGGCTATTTTGAATCAAATCCTGATATTCTATCTACACTGGAAATGTTAGCCAAACGTGCAGAAGGTGAGAAGGATGGTGGTGGCTGCTCTGCGATTTCAGATATGGGTTCCTTTAGTTTTTTGAGAAAAGAGAAGGAACTTCTTGAGTATAAGAGATCTCTTCCATTGAGATTTAATTCAATGAAATGTAAGGGCTTCTGCTGTTACCATCAAGCAACTTTTGACAGATTATCTGAAAATCAAAAGGAGCAGCTGTTTGAACATCATTTAAAGAATTTGATAATAACCAATTCAAATTAAGCAGATCACCAAATAAATCAAGTGTCATACATCTACTACGCACATTAGACCACGTTGGTATCACTGTCCTCACTATCTTTACCGCTATTGTCATCATAATGATTTGTGGCTACTTGTCCATTGTTTCAAAGTATATACCCAATCATATTTGAGATCTTCAAGGTAATCCGCTTCTTCAACAAGATCTGTATATTGGGTCGATGGAGATTCTTTGGTTGCTGCGAGAAAGTTAGATTCTCCTCCCAAGCATATAGCATATTCGCTGCCAGATGAATTGGACCACAGCTGCAATTTTTTAGGTGTCGGCTGCTGAGCCCGTTTATTGTAATTTGGGTCTTGATTGATTATTTCTTTCTCTTTTCCTAATGTCTTTACCTCTGTTTGTCCAAAACCATTAATATTTTCAAGAATGCGATGAATCGTATTTTCGATATTATAGTTTTCTTCCTTTAT
>JAICVW010000631.1 GCA_025935105.1 Nitrososphaeraceae archaeon | reverse complement strand
GAGATAACCTGCATTATTCTATCTCTATCAGCTTGGACAAACTTTCCCCCTGCCATGTCCTTAACTGATTTATATGCTACTTTTGCCTTATCACTACTGTTTCTTAGTACTATTTTGGTTCGGGCATCCTCGATAGCACTGCCACCGAAATTTCATCGAATTTTCAAGCGCAAATGGTGTATCCCTTGGATCTTTAATGTTAAAGAAAAAATGCTATTAAAACGGGTTTCGAAAATGCTCATCTAACTAAGTGGATGACTGCTCTGTTATTAGAAATATGTCAGACAATCGAAATTCACGCTCAGTGACTGCCTTTTTACTATCAATATTATACAACATCATTGATTCTGATAGCAGTTTATCAAAAGTTGGACTGTCAACTTCAATCTTCTTTGGTGGATTCACCCCAGCTTCTTTGAAGGCATGTGCCAATGTAATCAGTGCATCTGTTAAAACACTATCAACCAGATTCTCAGACATTATTGTTGAGTATACCCTATTAAATTTAACAATTTACTACTTAGTCATTGTAGTATTATGTTTACAAAATTTCTATCGGATCATGATTAGATTAGGTATTCATCAGAGTCATCTATGATAATGGTGCTTGGAGGTTCATATATCATGCAGGATTCCTACTTGGTAACTTGGTTACTATGAACTAAGGTAATGGGTAGAATTGAATCCATCTTCCATTTATTTAGAATGAAGTTTATAGATTCAATACACTTATTGTCGCATTCCTTAATCGTTTCCTCTATTTGATGGGTTACTTTAGGTTTAAAGTTGAGCGGTTAGGTATATTCCCTTCCGATATAGTCTCTCATTCTTTTAAAATTAATCAACCAAACAGCCGGTTTTCTCGTTATCCATAGAAAAACAAGAGGAAAAAGGGCAGAGCAGAGAGAGACTCTCTTCAAACCTAGAAATGCAGTCAAAACTAAAGTAAAGGCAGGGCTTGATTCTAATGCCTTATTTGCGCGACGTATGTACTAGAAAATATGAATAAAGCAAATGGTTTACTTAAAGTGCAAAAGACGGCTTCCCTCCCGGGAGGGAGACCGAGGGAGTAAAGGAAAGGCTTGAATATGGATACAGATAAAAAGATAATCGAAAAAGGAACTGAAGAACAAAAGAACCTGTTAACCATATCTAAAATGGATATAGTCTCATTTTCTTTCTTTCTTCCCTCATTTATTCATGGTCAGTACTTATTTGGTGGGCCGATCGAGTATGTCCATGTCTATCTCCATGTTCATATTCATTTGAGGTAAATGGTAGATATTTTGGGAATACTAATTCTTACGAGACCAATGGTGAAACTAATCGAGGATAATTCACTTTGGTTCCACTTGATTGCCCTTGTTATCATATCAATTGCAGTTATAGTTCCGTTAAGAATTCAAATGACTTTTGCTAGAGTTCAACAGCGGCAGTGAATGTTAGCTTAATTCCTTCATGTCAGTAGCCATAGCATGAATATTCTTTATTTGTCCTAATTTTTGTCCTCCGATCTTAATCTGATATACGAAATATTCGGCTCGAAGGTCCATCGAATAGCCCTTCTCCTTAAGTGGAAATTGTCTTAACAATTCCAATCGATGCTTCTCATGTAGATGTAATTCCATGTCAATGTCAATAGCAGTTTTATATTTATTGCAGAAAATGCATTCTAACACTGGTTGACCTTCTAATATCCCATCTGGATCATAAGGCTTTCTGTAGTGAGGATTACTATTTTCATACTTGTCCTTATTGACACTTGAATGTCTGGTATCAAATCTTGCCAGACCAAAATATGGTGATTCCTTGGGTACAGTACTGTCTGACCTATCCGGTTTGTCGGTTGTAGCGGATGGAAGTCCGTTGCCTAAAGACATTCCCGCTATAGTTCCTCATTCTTTTTAAAATTTAGAATTTCAAATTAGAATGAATGGCAGAAAAATGGTATGCCTTGAGAGTTCCTAGTTCTTACGAAGAGATCATCACCATAATCAGTTTATAATTTCACACATTATATGAAATTGCTTAAACCATCAAGACATTTTACGTAGGTCGTCTTGCTGAATGCCTAACCATGGAACATATCCCTTCTTTTCAAGCTTCCTTTGTCTGGCCTAATTCTTATGAACGATTTATTATAACAAGACTTGAATAGAGAAAATAAAAGAAAAAATGATCGTGTCTGTCTCCTATTTGCGATCATAACCAAATACAAACCAGCAGTTAGAAGAGTAAATATTATCTTAGGCCTATTGATGCCCAATGGAATATAGTCAGCCTAAATGGATAGGAAATGTCGTACTCCATTTAGACTTGGACTCGTTTTTTCCATCCTGTGAAGAGCTGCGGGACCCATCGTTAGCAGGAAAGCCTCATGCTGTGATAATG
>JAICVW010000265.1 GCA_025935105.1 Nitrososphaeraceae archaeon | reverse complement strand
TTTGAAACGCTTTCTCCTATAGTAATTGGCTATGGCGCTTTTTAAATTATAGAATTTAGAATAATATTTTGATACAAGGAGATCGTTCTTTCCTTGTTTCCAGCATTCTTCAATGGCATCATAATAAGGAGAACCTTTAGGTAAGTATTCAACTTTAATAGTATCTTTATTTTCTTTTAGGTGCTTTCTGATTATTATTACTGAACTGTGATGTTGAACTGCTGCTCTGTCTAAAAATAGTATTAGTTTTCTAAATTTCCTCTGTAATTCCTTCAGGTACTTTAGAAATGTATGATGCTGGTTGAAGACATCGTAATGACTGAAAAATTGTTTACCATCCACAGTAAGTGTACCAAATACACAGGCAGGTCTTCCGATGAGAACCAGTAACAGTTACTATTGGACGCTTTCCTTTAGGTACCCACATTCTTCGAATTAAAGTATCATGTATTCTCGATATTCTAGAATCAGAAACTACTATTTCCATCGATCTTCTACAGTAGAAGTAGCAGGTCTACAGGTAGCCTTTGTCTGTCTCTTCTACGCCAGTTTTCAAGGCATGGATAAAAGCATTGAGATTAGATTAAGATATGCAGATCTTTTTATTACAAATGAATGAGGAATATCTTTATAAGAAATATGAATAGCAAGCTTATAGCATATCTATCATCATGTCAATAGAGGATAAACTATCAGCTTTTTTAAGTAAATCCAGAGACTGGGAAAGAAGACCAACTAACATTCCTGGAATATTTCTTATTAAGCTACCCTCATTTAGATCTAGACAAGCTTCTATTGCTATAGAAATAAATCCTGTTAACGCTACTGGTGCAGCTACCAAGAAGAGAGGTGTAGTTATTAGGTCTGCTTCAGAGCTTAATCAGTTGAACAGTATACTTGCCGATCAAAAATTAATTGAACTAGCAAGAAGGATTGATGAAGTAAATCCAAAACAAAAGGAAGAATCCGCGACTACAGGATCAGATGTTTTTGAGATTTAGTTAATGTGATTTATTCAACGTAAAGCATGATTCCTATTTCATCAGATACCTGATGAAAGAATCAATGAACTTTTGTAGGTATTATTGAGAGCTTTTGTTTACTACACCTGTCTACGGCTTCTTAGTAATGTCAATTTCTGAGGTCTACATTTAAAGATATGAAAATATTTCTATTTCTTTTCCCTTCTGCTGCTTCCCTGGAGACGGAATTAATTCTTGCAATCTATTATGAACACGTAAAAAATTCAGACCTTTTTCGGTAGTAGTAAATTTTTTTTCTCCTTCCAGATATTTATCAGACCCTTTTCTATAAGTAGTGCCAGACATTCTTTAGCCATGCTGTGTGGAAGAAGTGTATCATATATTATCTTCGTCAGCCTAACCCTATAGCCGCTGGCACTTTCTAGAATCTGTGCAAGTATTTCGATGTTATCTCTATACTTCATACGTATATCAATATGCTCGGAATATAAAAGTCTATACCTCGACACGGCTAGACAGCGCTATATATGCAAATTGAACTTCTCTCATATTCAGACGGCCAAGGGTTAATGTGCTAAAACACATATAAATATGGGTGTATATGTTAACATAATATGGAAGACGATGAAACGTTAGAAGATAATGAAACAAAAACTACGATGAAAGTTCCTACTGAACTCCTTGATGATTTTAAACATCTAGCTATAGATATGAAAACGACAGTAACGTCTCTTATCGTAGAATCAATGAGACAGTATCTTAAGACCATTAAGAAGAAATGAGATTGTGGTATAAAGGTAGTAGTCTACCATAAAATAGAAAGCCAGTAGGAAAGACCTTCAGTTCGTTCTTCTTCCCTCATGTGTGGATTCAAAGGATAGCAATCATGTAGTGTAAGGCTATCTAGAATACTACGGTTAGAGATGTACGTATGTGAATTTATTCTCTTCATTTTTCTTGTTGTGTCTACAAGAAATAATGACTGGAAGTGAAGGCTGTGAAAGCATTGCAGATTGTTAGGCCAGATATAGGCCCTGCTAATTAACTTACTTATTATATAGTAATACTGTTATTGGTAACATATTTTTAAAAGGTGGATATGAAGACATAGTCCAAACGATGTGACGAACAATCACGTTTAACATTAACAAAAAGGGTTAAACAAGTTCTACCTTTTGAAATAGGAGATAAAATAGCAATTTATGAGGACAGTACAAATCCAAATAACATCATATGGAAGATTCAGCGCAGAAATGAAATCGTAAGCAGTCAGACAATTACTAAAAATGTTATGATTGGGGGTGGCAGTAGTAATTGTCATAGCGCTTTTACTACTAACGATAGGCCGCTATCGTCAGATGGTTCAGATAATGCAAATGGCGCACTTAACTTAACCGAGACTGGGAAACCAGCCAATATTATGATAATAGATGATGACAAAGACATAGCTTTTACATTCAATACTGCACTATCCCCTTATTCGAAAGAATATAACGTAGAAACATTTACAGATGCTAAGGAAGCGTTAAAACGCTTCTTAGAAGTTAAGAATGATCAGAATAAGAAAAGTGATTATGATATTGTCATAACGGATATACGTATGCCCGATCTGAACGGGATACAACTTTATCAAATACTAAAGGCATTAGATTCGAAGCAGAAGGTGTTGTTTATTTCAGCCCTTGATTCCGCACAGGAAATTATATCGGTATTACCAAGCGTAAAATTAAATGAAATAATAAAAAAACCTGTTGAAGTAAATGAACTTGTTCAAATCATAAGACACATCTTATCTTCTGACCTCTGATGGTTGCCTTTTCTATTCTTTACTTCGACATTTATTCCTCTATAATACCATCGTAGTCATTAGCTTCTCGTGTATTGTGTATGTTCATTATCATAAAGTACCTAGTGGCTTATAATGCCTGATCTGCAGGCAATACGAAAGCCAATTTTGGTGAGAATGGCGAAATTGGGTAAAACTTCGTGGGGTGTTAGTGCTTCAGAAAGTACAATATTTACAAGTCTATCGTTTATATTCTAAACAAATACTAAGTAACTGCAGAAACTATCAATTTTCGCGCATAGTAAGTAATAAGATCACGTAGTAATTTCTATAACTATGGATAATAAATCCATAAAAGAAAAAATATTAAGTACAAAGTTCTTAGCAATAGCTATTACGGCAGCTGTTGGGATACTAGTGCTGAATCCAACTTATTCAAACATAGCCAATGCAAGCACTTGTGGTGCACAGGCACAAACTAATGAAAAGTCAGGCCAGCATACAGTAGGACCAATAACTGCATCTTCTAGCGGTGGAAGTTGTTCTATTTCTGTAAGTAGTCGTGCAGGACAAGGGGCCCCCCATATCGCAGGGAGCGATGCCTTCAATGACCCTGGCTTTAGGACAGGTACATGCACAAGTGCTGCTGCAGGACCTTCAGGCATAACCTCAAACTTTAACGACGGAGAATCAAGTAGCGATGGAAGTTGTACTAGCAATTCTCCTTAATTATTTTTGTTTAGTTTCGTTTTGTCCCCTTAATCTTTGGCTGACATAAACTAATAAAATCTAAGGCCGGATTGAACGTACTTTCAACTTGACTTGAGAGGCCCTGACGAATGCCAACTGCTAAGGATATTTTTTTATGATTACGTTAGGATTACACAAGCCCTAGCCAGATTCTAGACCCTCCATTTGTGTTGAGATGATTTCTGCAAGTTGATTATTTTGTATTATTAGATTTTTGAAACTTATCGGACGATAGTCTTTAGCAACTGCGACACTTAAGTTAGGCTTAATTCTGCCATTCATATTGAAATCTAATAATTTTGCTTTGTTACATTTATTTAGCCAGTCAGATGTGATGTCAAAAGCATCATTGTAGGATAGTTTCTTGATATTGATTAGGTAAGGTGCTATAATACGCCAACGTGAATACTTTCTATAGTCTGATAATGGTATCTGTAGCAACGTTTCAATCTATTTTATACTGTTACCATTTTCAGTGTTGGAAGGCCAGTTTACAGAATTCCTCTTCGTATGTCCCTTTATTTCTTTGATTCTTAGATCAGCAAAGAATTCAGGAAGTAGCGGCTTGATACTACGCCTTACCCCGTTCCACTGCTGAACCAACTTAACTTCTGTCTTCTGACCATTCTTTGAATTGGAAGTCCCAGGTATTCTATATACATACAGACACCAGCAGACACCAGCTGCTGAGAACCAAGGGATTCGATTTAATCAAAAAAATTAATAGCGTGCGGGGTCTGAAAGCGTCACACCCTCCAGTTTTAATATGATTAGATTATAAAGTTCTATTTATAGGTCTGTTAACTAGCGTCCATTCGACCTTTGAAGTCGTTCATAACGTTAGGACGTCGGTTCTCATATATTACAATGGAATTGGATGCAGGATCTCGAAACGTTAAGCAAGGGCCATTTGGGATCTCCAAGCTTTTCTGTTCCTTCCAACCTCTCGCTTGAAGTTCAGATTTAGCTTTATCTAGGTTATTAACCCTATAAACCAACATCAAATCCTTCTTTTCGATATGATTAGCCAGCAAGATGTATGGTTCTTTATTAGAAAGCTTAACGCATGCAACCCAAACATCGTATGCGTGTATTTTCCATAATCCACCGACCACCATAGAGATGCGACTGCGACTTGGATTATATTATGAATAATGTTATGGAACATAAGCGATGGAAATAACAAACACAGACTGATATATTACTTAAACCATTAAAAGCCATTTTGGCCAAATTTCGTAGGAGGAACAGAATTATCTTATGGCCAAACCTACGATAGAGGGTAGTCCTGATGACATACTTCAACACATGCTACAATCTAATTATCGAGAACACAATATGCTTGTCTATCCCCACCTGGATGTATTAAGAGATATTTATTCCAGATATTGCAAAAGCAATATAGAAAAAGGTAAGGAGATTGTCGTTCATTTACCTACATATTAAAATCTTCCTTATGTTAGACGAGTACTAACTAACACAGGACTGGATGTAGATAGGTTTGAAAACGACGAAT
>JAICVW010000370.1 GCA_025935105.1 Nitrososphaeraceae archaeon | reverse complement strand
ACAACAGCTACTTTATTGTTGGAAGAAGGAGATGCTGCCATATTCAAGCTGCTTATAGTAATACCTTATAATTAAATAGAGTAGTAATTTTAGGGCTAGTTAGTAATTAGGATATAACTTAGCCTCGGGGTTTTTGTCGTTAATAGATATGCTCTTTAGCTTTTTGTCCTATCTTCTCCTTTTGATAAATAAAAATCCTAGATCGTAGTTAAGTCAATATCTTTCCATTACTCACTGTGCCTTTATTTTGTACGTCTCCTTGTTCCCAAAATTAAGTGCTCCACCTGCGTATTTACTTCTAATAGGATTATATCTAGAAAAGTCAAGTAAGGTTCAACTTTGCGAAATATTTCTGCCTCTTTGAATCCTTCCTTGTCATATATGTAGAACCAGAATGTCCAATGAACCATTCAGAAAAGTCAGCTTACCCTAGGTCTGATATGGTGCTCTTTGAAATGCCTCAAAGAATAAAGTGGAGATTACGTAGTGTCATTCGAACATCTACAGGCATATGTTCCAGTGCAGGTGATTTCTCTTCGCTGAATATCTTGACTGATGACTGTTGGCAGAATTGAGCTTTTTTATAGTAAGCTGTGCATGAAGACCCAATATGGAGTTCGTAGTAAAAAGTTCTTTTGAAGAGAGGAAATATGATAATTCACATGAAAGCCTAATTACGCCTTATGATGATATGAATACAAAGCAACAAAGAATTACTGGAGAGAGATTTCCTGATATTATACTTGAACTATGTGATAATTGTCTGTGGTCCTGCACGTGTTTTAATCATAAAGGCCTCATAATGAAATGTCCAATGTGTAATATGGATATCTCGCCAATTCCGATGGGCATTGATGAGGTATCGAAAATGGAATTCGATAATAGACGTGGAATTAGCCTTGTTTTTGACAGAAAGAGTCCTATGAGATAGCAGATATACCCAATAGATCAAAAAATTGCAGATGAGATTTAAATAGCTGAATATTGTCATACCATCTTTTCCTGCTGCTTTGCAGATGATGCCCTTATGCCCTTTGTTAGGCTAAGTCCAAGTATTGCTGACCCTAGTATGAATACGAAAATAGGTCCCAAAGGAATGGCTCCTGAGTGTCCAATTATCATTTGCGGATGTGTCATGTGTGAGATGAAGTTAGTCAGTGGATTCAATGCCCTGTAAAAGTGAGACAACTTACTAATGGAACGTCTATGAGTCGTTCTTGATTATATCTATCAGAAAACATACATTATGTATCACAGTGAATAATGCTTATGGCTAGTATATCAAAGGATCGTATAGACAATTACGTATTTGCCACGAATCTATCTAACATACGAGAAGCCCTTGGTGGATGCTTATCGATACAAGTTCAAAAGCATACGTTTGCTCTTTTCTATCATAATTCCAAAGTTTATGCAGTAGATAATAGATGTCCACATATGGGCTTTCCTCTAAGCCAAGGCACTGTTAAAGATAATATTCTTACTTGTCATTGGCATCATGCTCGTTTTGATCTTAATAGCGGAGGAACATTTGACTATTGGGCCGGTGACGTACATTCATTTCCTGTAGAGATTAGAAATGAAAATGAAGTTTGGGTAAACGTTTCCTCTATGTCATCTAGAAGTCTCGGCTTTTATTATGATTTATTGTTACAGAGTGGGCTTAAACAGAATATCCAATTAATTATTGCTAAATCAGTTATCGCAATATTTGAAGAACATCAAATTAGTAATTACAGTAATGACTCTGGCCTGGTAAAGGCATTCTGTATGGGCCTTGACTTTGGGACCCATTACAAACAATCTGGATGGGGTCAAGGATTAACGATACTTACCTGTATGATGAACATCATGCCATATATTGACAATGATGATAAACCACATGCACTTTATCATGGCCTTTGTGCTGTTGCACAAGATTGTGCCGGCATGCCACCTAGGTTTGATGTTTCACCTCTTCCAAAACCTTGGCCAGACTTATCTACACTTAAGCGTTGGTTCAGGCAGTTTATTGAATCTCGTGATACTCAAGCTGCGGAGAGATGTATTGCTACCGCTCTAAGACTCGGTGCTAATAGTCAACAGATAGCTGATATACTTTTTGCAGCAGCTACAGACCATCGTTTCATTGATACTGGACATACTCTTGATTTTACAAATAAAGCGCTAGAAGCCCTCGATAAAGTTGAATGGAAGAATAATAAGGCATTAGTAGAGTCTGTATTAACTAGTTTGGTACCTGGTTATTCCACTGCTGGAAGAATGGAAGAATCAGGCTCGTGGCGTCATCCAATAGATTTAGTTAATATCCTCGAGAATGGCTTTAAGGAATTATCTGAAGCATTAGGTAGTGGAAAAAGGGCAAGAGTAAAAGTACAAACACAGGACAGTCATCACGAGGATAGGAATGCATTAGTAACAGTGCTATTGGGTGATAATCCACAATCAATCGTTAATGCCATTTTGGACGAACTAAGACAAGGCACTACTGAAGAGGAATTAGCAAATATTGTATGTTATGCTTCAGCATTAAGAATAGCACAATTCCATACACAAAATGAATTTAGTGACTGGGATATCGCATTACATACATTTACATTTGCAAATGCGGTGCATCAAGGCTTAAGACGAGTACCAACAATTGAGCTATTGAGAGGAGTGTTCGATGCTGCAATGAGAATATATCTTAATCGCTTCCTCAATATACCTCCAGCTACATTATTCTGTTTATTTAATTTGTAATTTGGTGTATAAAAGATAGTACATTCCCCAGATTCCAGCATCTTCCTGTACAGGTTGCCATACCATTTACTAATCTCTGTATGACAAACGCCATAATAGTCCATTTTTGCGTAATCAGCAAAAACCTTCATAATTCTCAGGGCTAGACAGTTATTATACTGTGCGAGAAGCATGATAAGTTCACTATCTCTTCTCACATACCGTTCTTGTTATTCAATGGATAATGAGGAAATATCTGAAGTTGTTGCATTTAGTTTACCATACTTTTCTACTCCTAACAGCGCCTGACTAACAGAATCTAAGTCTGTAGTCCTGTATTTTCCTTCGAAAACGCCGTTTTGGATAATGGGTTTACTGAATGCTCTATGAAGGTCTATGTGTTTCTTATTTGGATCTGTGAATCTACAATATGTCCTTTTCACTTCTATAGGCGAGTCTAGATGGTAAAGTAAACATCTTTGATGCAAAATATAAAAGTCCGAATCACGACCCTTTATCCTATTCTCTTCTCTTTCGTCATAGACGGCCATGCCAGTGGTATACCAGCCAAAAGTTAATGGGAACTGATTCAAATAAAATAAAATATCTTCGATTAAAGATTTCTCTGGATTAGGACTAGTGGAGTATCTTGAGATATGAAGTATAACCCTTTGGCCCCAGTTTGTACAAAACGATACTGCATAAATCTTGGTCTTGCTATGTTCGTATTTTCCTTTATACGGAATCCATTCTAGGTCAATGCTCGCAGAATCTTTAACTTCTGGCCAATAACTTTCGATTTTATCGAGGCGTTTCTTTGAGACAGCCCGTGCTGAAAACGCTATAATGATTCACCTTGACTGTTGCTAATTCTGCTCATATTCGTGTTTCCCGTAAAAAGGCAAAAAACAGTGAAGAGGAGAAAAGTGTTGCAAAAAGGTTTGTAAAGCATTTTAATAGGAGCAGAGAGAGGCTTGTCCAAGATATGATTAAAAAGTATGAGAGAGCTATTAAACAACAAGTTTTAACCGAATTGATAGTACAGAATCTCCATCCATTATCGAGGAGGAGTTTCAAATAGAAGGAGAAGCTGGATGAGTATATAGTCCCTTCTCAATTAGCTGCTTTGCCACTGCCTGTTTACCTGATTGACTCTCCATAGTGCCTAGTGATGTTATTAAGGCTTGCATTTGTGATTGCATGATATTGAACTGTTTTTCCATTGCAGATAGTTTATCCTCTTTTTCTTTCTGTGACTCTAGTGCTTCTTGATAGCCTTCATAACTCATTATCATTGTACATTTT
>JAICVW010000373.1 GCA_025935105.1 Nitrososphaeraceae archaeon | reverse complement strand
CAATGATAGAGCTTTATCACGCAACCAACACCACACGCGCTCTTTGACCGCCCACGGATTGGCTGCTTGGCGCACAAAGGTCGTGGCACACAGTCCTGGAAAAAAGTGGGTGTAGTGCCGTTGGAAGTAGGCAAAGAGTGAGTATCTTGAGACAGACCCAGGTAACTGGCAACAACTTCCATGGTGATGACCTCACTATCGTACAGACGAGGAGCCAGACCACGTGCCCGCAGGCAGTAATCTTTGATCACGACGGGTACCATCTCGTCAATCAAACAAAAACATGTGATGATAAACGTGTCCAAGTTGATGGAAATCCTCCCCAGAAAGGTATTCAGGTTTTTCTGGTATACCTTATGAATGTTTTCCTTAACAAGTTTACTTGCACGTCGCATTATATAGGGAATGTCATGTGCTTACGTACTAAGTTAGCATAAGGCACTTTAAATGTCAACAGGAAATGGGTTACAGTCAGGACTTTTCCTCCAAATGTTCTCCTCTCATCTTTTACAGGCTAATCAGAAAGCCCGCTTATTAGCATCCACAGTTGCTTTTAGTGCAAACATTGTGTTAATATCTACAAGGGTACTTAGTTTTAGAACCTTAGAGCGCTTACAGAGGCTTTGGGCCTTAATCCATCTTATTGACCCGGAAGGAGAAGGGAGTGAAGAAGTAGGAATATGAGGGGTTAAAACTGAGGGATACAAAAGAAACTCAATAATTTCATCGCTCAGGTAAACTTGTAGCCACAAGCAATCGACCAACTGAATTTTGAAACGCCATGCACCACAAGAACACCACTCCCCATAACTGTTGTTCAACGTAGCCAGAAGACCTTTGGGGGTTTCCCAAAGGAACTTTGGCCGAATGAAAGAGCATCGGTTAGGATAGAAAAAGTCACCTCTCTTGCTCGTGAGCAAGATGGGAGTGTCTGCCAACTCAGCACTTAGTTGACGCAGGCTATGTTGATGCAGAACCTGCACTCTTGGCTTATTAGGATTTCTCAACGATATCGAATTTTAGGAAGATATAGTAATGCAAAAAATACAACAAACCTTGTTACAAAAGCTTCAGAATGCAGATAACGACTACACTTCTTTAGAAGATGTATATCGTAATGAAACAGGAAGTGAATTAGTTCTGGATCCCTATGCTTCGATACATGTCAATTTACATCTGACCTTGTCTGCTAGCATTATCATCCCTGCCTTTAATTCCAGCAGTACACTAGAACAATGTCTTATTGCTATTGAGCAAAGTAGTTTCAATCGTAAATATCCCAAGCAATTAGAAGTAATCGTCGTAGATGATGGTTCAAATGACAGTACATGGGAACTGATTGAGAAATTCAGCTTCTCAATGTCCTTCAAAGCAATAAGACAAGATCACCAGGGATTAAGTAATGCTCGCAATACTGCTATTATGCATTCAAAAGGTGATATTCTCATCTTTTGTGATTCCGATATGATATTGACTCCTTTTAGTATTGAAGAGCTAGTAAAGCGCCATCAAATACTTGAGAATGTGCTGTTGGTAGGTTTTAGATCTGATATAAATGCACGGGATCCGCGTATTCAACCTTCGGTCTTACCTGAAATTTTACAAACTTTTCTGCCGCCCTTTCTTCAAGATAAACGGCTAGATGATCCATGGGGCAATTGGCATCAAAATATATGCAGATCTACAAATCACTTTAAGAATTTTGGTCGAGATAAGCAATTTTTTATGCTAGGTGGACCTTGGGCAACTTTACCAAGTATGGTATGGGGCGTGCTTTTTAGCCTACGTCGAAAAGATACTTTTGCCATTGGAGGATTCAATGAAGATTTTCAAGGTTGGGGTTATGAAGATGGCCTTTTTGGAGCACAAGCAATTGCATTAGGAAATTATATCGTGCCAGTATATTCTGCTGCTGGGTTTCATATTACTCATAGTGATCGTCTATTTAATAAGTGGGAAAGCTATGTATCCAATTATCACATATTTCGAAAAGCTTTATATGCTCCTTTTGCTAGTTGTAATTATCTCAAAGGGAATGAAAGATCTGTTCAATATTATTTTGAGCCTCTATCAGACCATTCTTACGTCAGTGAGGAGACAAAATCATTTTTTGATACAGCTTTAGTAAATCCTTGGAAGCAGGGAGAATATAATTTCGCGTTAGGACAATATACCGAAGCTATTGCTGCATACACAAAAATAATTGAAACAAATAACCAGGATAAAAGAGCCGCTTTTTGTAAAGCGAGGGTCTTACGCATGGATGGCTCTCCTGATCAAGCCATTAAGATACTTGAATATATAATAGAAGAGCAGCCAACCCACACAGAAGCTGTAATTGAAATGGCTTTAGCTCTAGCCAATCTGAATCAATTTGCGAGGGCAGGCGCTTTATTGAAACAAGCTCAACAGCAGGCTCCCACCAATGGATTAATTCAATATATATTAGAGCCATTTGGTGACACCAAGCCTTTTGAGAAAGCTACTTTGTATACTAGGCAGAAAGACTATACTCTCGCTATAGAGGAGTATGAGTATGCACTAATCTACGACCCTTTAAATGTAGCGGCACAAATAGGGAGAATCAAGGCCCTGAAGGCCTTGAAAAAGATCAATGAAGCTGAGTTAGCTTTTAATAGCTATTTAAATACAATTAACTTGAAAAATCCTAATGCCATGAAATATATCCAACAAGCGTTATCGCAACTAATTTCTGGGCAAATGGAAGAAGTTAAGTTACCGTTAGAGTTGGCGCGGCGCCAACTTCAACTTGACCAAGAAGATAAGAGCAATCTCATAAATCAAATCCAGTGTATGATTAGTGAGGAGAATCCTCTACCATTGGCAAGTCAGATACTACGAAGTAGTGAGAAAATCATAGGAGGCGATTATACGCGGGAGGAACTTGAACTGCTAATAGCTTTGACAGTGAGAGCTGTAACCTGCAATATTAGTGAAAGCCGGATTAATCTAATTGATCTTGGTAGCTCTTGTGGCCAAGCGGCCGTGACAATAGGCCTAACAGTGAAAGGACTCGGCAGAACAGATATACAGTTAATTGCCGTGGATGAATTTTCTACAATACCAGGTAACGACCATCTGCCTGCTAGAGCAATATTATATTCTAGGGCTATTGTTAATCGGTTGATAGATATAATTGCATACTCCCCAGAGGAAGATCCAACTCCTTGGGAACGATCCAGCCGACTATTACTTATAAATTTAAAGGATGATTATGCATCTCTCAAGGATAAAGTTGCTCTTTATTTAGCAAACCTGGCTCCTGGAGGCCTATTTCTGATACATCATTATACAGACTCTTTTCCACATGTACAGCATTATGTTGGTGAAATCCTTACAAATCATCGTTTTAGGTTTATTGCACAATCAGGAGGCCTAATCGCATTTGTTTATAGAAATTAGTCATGTTTCACGGCAGCAGACGAAAAGGCAATAGAATATTCTGCTATCATCTCATAGCCTTAATATTGCTATTCTCCATTGTAATTGACGGCTTCTCTTCCACCCAAGCAATTAACAAATATCGGAGATTGTGGGTGGTTGTATCACACACGCCTTGGATAGCTCTCTCTGCTGAGTTTAGTGATCACATGAAACGTTAACAAACACGAAAAAATTTTCTATACTACATTAGGAATTTTTACTCACTGCTGACAGATTGATAGAAAGTTTGTAGGTAATATAACCTTGCAGATTATTTGTATTCGAAATCTTGTGAAAGAGTTTCGCCTTTCTCAACCATACCCAGGTAGATTTGGGGCATTCAAATCTTTTGTTTCCCCTAAGTATAAAATAAAGCGTGTTATCGATGACATAAGTTTAAATATTGATGAAGGTGAGGTAGTAGGCTACATTGGTTCAAATGGAGCAGGTAAATCCACAACAATCAAAATACTTACTGGTATCTTGGTACCAACATCTGGTACAGTTGAAGTTGCAGGACTCGTCCCTTGGCAACAACGTAAAAGTAATGCCCTCAATATTGGTGTGGT
>JAICVW010000466.1 GCA_025935105.1 Nitrososphaeraceae archaeon | reverse complement strand
TTTTTTGTTATTTGTTTATAGAATCTTTAATTCAGGTGGTATTAGTTTGTATTATCTTCCTTGCGGTGCGAAGAAACAATGTCTTTTATAAGTGAATGGCGTAGGACAATCTATTTTCCCTTCGGCCGTCATTTGCTTCAATACCTGAATTTCATGTGCCATACTTGTATCATTGCCTAGTCTTTTTTGCACTTCCTTTCCCATAGCTTGTGCGTATTGAATAGAAATGGACAGTTGTAGGTCTTTTGCTATGTCTGACTGTATTTGTCGTTTCAACATTTGTTGTGTGCCAGGTGATAAGTGTTTCAGTACTATCGCCCCAGACGATAGACCTACATGTGGTAGTATTAACGGTGGAGGTATTAATGGAGGCGGGTGAACTTGTGATTGCGGTCGTGTTTCTGCATGTACCCGAGACGTTGGAATAATTGAAATTGAAAGTACCAAGGCTGCTGCTACTATGACCAATATGGTGATAATCCTTTTCATTTAGTGCGTCTCCTACAAATGGATAACGCAAGCACCCTAATTTTTGGTGTGTTTGCATAAGGTTTTGACAGAGCTGCTATGATTTTTTAGCTACTGCTATTATAGATTGAACTTGAGAAGTAGGCTAGATTACAAGGTGAACAAGGACTTTGTTCTAAAGTATGAGATGATAATGGTCGCCACCCTTGGTTAGACTTGTCTAAAAAGAATTCTCCGGCTGATATGATAGGGCTTTTAAGCATTACTAATGACGAGTTCAAATGAGCCCATCTCCGCAGACTACTCTCTAGGACAGCGAGAAATAAAGGTTAATCAAAACACGCCTTCGAAATACTAATAGAGCCCTCATTCAAAGCCTAGTCGCAGATTCTGTTGAATTTTCATTTGCACTTACTATTATTGTTGTTTCTTGTCTATGTTATTCAACCAGTGAGTGCCAAGAGTAGTTATTCGGTATATTAACGTAGGTTCGTTTTGTTTTCCTTCTGACAAACTTTCGCTATCAAATCTTACATCCTTTGTGATATAACCTGATTTAAGCATCTCAGACAATCTTGGCACTATCGACTTAGGATTAGATCTGGTCGCAGATTCAAGATCTGATATCTTCATACCTTCATTTTGGGTTATTCCTAATCCGTGAGCAATCCTTGATGCAACAAGGTGCAGAGCGATAAACTCCTTAGTAGACCATTTTGTCTGGTGTTTGGTTTGATATTGAGACTTAGGCTCGAGATCAGCTTCCATGGCAATATAGTCCTCTACGTGTAACTCATCTGATAATGACAAAGGACTCTCTGTTAAGTGGGCTGAAGCTACCTCAGGTTGAACTGTTACCTCTACCTTCCCCGAGTCGATTTTAATAAATCGAGAATATTTTTGTGTAAGGTAGCCTGTATTATAGTTTAGAGATATTTTCTTGGCTAGGTCTACTTCTGGATATTGCTTGGCAAAAAAAGCTAATATGCTCTTAATAATGGAAAGAGGGGGACCGTTATACTGCACGTTATACTGCACCTTAATACCTTGAGCTGTTATTACTACACTTAGATTTTCATCCCTAACCGCCGTACTGTTGACTGTTTCAGACATGTTGATAATGATAATAAGTATGAAGCCGATATCATATTAGCCTGCTTGTAGCTGCAGCCATCTGTCTTTTATCTACTCCTTTACTATCTTGATTTTAAACTGCCTAGAATATAGTCCATACAATCTTTTTTCGTATTTTTGCAGCTCTTGTGGAGACACAAGAAGATGGTATTCTACTCCATCGATAAGCGAGTGCATAAGTCTGCCTACCCTTTGAAGCTGCTGTCTTGAGCCACCAAGAAAATCAAGTTCAACGATATTTTTTACATCTGGCATATCCATTCCTTCATCAAATATCCGGCTGCATATGAATCTCTTCTGCCTGTTAAGGGCCTCTATTCTTTCCTTCAAGTAACAACATGTTACGTTCCTTCAAGTTCTCCAAATATGAACGGAAGTCCAGTAATCCTAGATGCTTCTTCGCCCAGGACTAAACTGTCACTGAATACAACGGTGTTACCTTTCAACTAGGGATAGTTTATTATTACGTGGTTCATTGTTCTCCTATCCCCGGTATCTCCTTTTAAGCAGTCTACACTATTTTAGATTTTAAAAACAACAACTGAGTAAAAATGGTAGGAACGAATATTAGAGCAAATAGATGGGTGATTTATTTCTGTATTGTCTGCGCTCCTTATTAGTGATTATGTCTCTCACGAGGCATTCTATCCACCAATGTTCTATTCAGGTACGATTTAAATTGGAACTAAGAAACCTAAAAATCTACCTTAGCCTTCTATCCACTTTCAGGTACAATTCTAGTCAAATTCCTGGTACTAACAGAAGCCTTCTAAATTGTCTACTGACTGACCGACTTTAATGGTTCTTTCAAAAACACGAGGTAAAAGGCATATATATTCAAGCCCGTTAATTGAGGGATAAAATCAAATTAAGCTTACGGATCAGATCGGATATACTTAAGGGTTTATTGATGAAATGAGCGTCTGGAAGTATTTGAGCATATTCTAATTTATCAATTTCAAATGCCGTGAAAAATACTATTTTGATTGAAAGGTTTCTTTTTTTTAGGTGATGATATAGCTCGAATCCTGTCAATTTTGACATTCGGATATCTGTGAGCACTAGATCGTAATAGTCATTCCCTCGATTTGCAAAGGCTTTTAGAGCTGATTCACTGTCAGAATATGCGTCTACACTGAATTTCGTATCAAGGCTACTAGACTCTAAATCACGTTTCAATATACGTAGAATATCCCTTTCATCGTCGATAACCATAATCTTTAGAGTACGGTTTCTTTGTGTATTTATGCCCACAGCTAAATCATTAATACAATATTATATAACGTTATCAAGTATGGCTATCTCATTTATATAGATGAATACTCCATTCGTTATGTTGTTAACAGATTGAAGCTCCCAGTGGCAGGCATATCTTAGAGCCTATCCCAAAAATGGCAGATATGCATATAGCTGAGGAAGTTCTTTCTAGATGGATGCACGCTTATAGGTTAGTAAATAAACATCTCCCCACAATTAGAAAGATTCCTGATGATTTATGGGATGAGATTAAGCTAATACTTCCGCCAGAAAAATCAAATAAAACTATAGGACGTCCAGTTATTCCATTTAGAAAAGTTCTTGATGGCATTATATACATTTTAACTGGCTGTCAATGGAAGATGTTACCAAAAGAGTATGGTTCTGGTTCTACGTGCCATAGACGATTTCAGCAGCGGTCTACATCTAAAGTATTTGAAAGATTATGGACTAGACTGCTAAAAGAGTATGATAATGTAGTAGGAATTCAATGGAAATGGCAGTCACTTGATAGTATATCTGTGAAAGCAC
>JAICVW010000418.1 GCA_025935105.1 Nitrososphaeraceae archaeon | reverse complement strand
TCAATTCTGCCTTTAGCCTGAGGAGAATTAGCTGGGATTAATTCGATATTAAGTAGTTGCATAGCAATCTGAAATTGAGTCAGTAGTTCTGTATTGTCGACAGCATTCTTGTGATTAACTTTGTAAGTTGAGAACTTATCTAGATATATTTTTAAGGGTTTACCAACTTCAATGACATATTCTTTCCAAAAACTAAAAACAGCTTCAACACCTTCATTGAAGGCAAACTTAAGCTTGGTAATCTTGCCTGTTGAATCATCAATTGCGGCCAGTAGACAGACCTCTCGAGGATTGCCTCTCTCATCTTTTAACCTGTTCTCAAACCAGAAGTGGTATGATCCATCAAACTGTTCTAATTCTCCGAAGTATGGCATCCTTTCTCTCCATGAGTGGTACTTAGCCTGTCTTTGTTTCCTAACCTTCCATAATCCTTCATCCCTCATCCATAGCCTGAGTGTTTCCGGATTAACTGCCAAACCATGTCTCTCCTGTAATTTCTCTGCCGCTAGAGTTGGTTTAAAGTCAGCATAGTCAGATTTGATTAAAGCAATCACTTGTTCTTTAAATTTAGTGTCTGTGGATCGATTGCCTACTCGGTGTTTAAGCTTATGAATAACTGCTGTCTCTCCTTGATCTGTAACTCGGTTTTTCAAGCGTTTAACTTGCCTAATGGAAAGATGAAGTAGCTTTGCTGCCTGGCTGTTGGTTTTTGTTCCTGACATTGCTGCTTGGATAACTTTGAGTTTGAAGTGTTCTGGATCAGTGAGATTAGATGGCATATCATAGCTAGTTGTGTATGATAGCTTATGCTAAAAGAGTTGCTAAGGTGACAATTCTAATTTGGCCGCTGGTGACATTTCTATCTTGGACTAAGAAGATAGTTTATATCCTATCTTATAGCTCTCGTATTTGCTAAAATTGAGCTTATGAATGATATTATTTACATTCTGACAAATGAAGCGATGCCAGGTTATGTAAAAATTGGGAAGACAAGTAACGACCTTGAACAACGCATCCGAGAACTAAGTGCGTCAACGAGTGTTCCATTGCCATTTACTGTCTTCTATGCTTGCACGGTAAAAAATGCTCAATTTGTCGAACATCAACTCCATGACGCTTTTGATGATAACCGAGTAAACCCTAAACGAGAATTTTTTCGAGTTGCGCCTGAACGAGTTGTTGCCGCTTTAAAACTCGCAGAGATAGAAAATATAACGCCTAGGAATGATATTGTTGAAACTAAAGAGGATCAAGAAGCCCTTAATGCCGCAAGGAAAATACGAAGTAGATTTAACTTCGAGATGGTAAAAATTCCTATTGGGGCTCTGTTATATTTCAGCCGAGATGACAACATCAAAGCAAAAGTAATTGATAATCATTCGGCTAATTCCATTGAATTTAATGGTAAGAAAACAAGTCTATCTCTAAGTGCCCAAAAAATACTCGGCTATCAATATGGGGTAGCAGGAACAGATTATTGGATGTACGAAGGTGAGACACTTGACGAACGTAGAAAGAGATTAGAAAACGGAATATAATTTATGGCCAACAAAAATTTACAATCAGCAAAGGCTGCAAGGTATGATGAGTTTTATACTCAGCTAGCTGATATTGAAAAAGAACTACGTTACTACAAAGATCAACTAAAGGGTAAGGTTATACTTTGCAACTGTGATGATCCATACGAGAGTAATTTCTTTCGCTATTTCGTGCTTAACTTCAATGTGCTTGGGTTGAAACAGCTAATCACCACTAGCTATACACCTTCACCTGTAGCTAATACACAACTGGCTTTGATTGGTGATGATAAAACTCTTACAGAATTAAAAAGTCGTCCCAAGATAACCGCCAACAAGTTTATTATCAACGAAGTGCGCGACATGGATGGCGATGGAGCATTTGACCTACGTGATATTGCTAAGCAACTCAAGGCAAACAAAAACAACGAATGGACACCATTAAAGGGTACTGGAGATTTTAGAAGTCCTGAAAGTGTGGAGTTACTAAAAAGGGCAGATATTGTAGTAACCAACCCCCCATTTAGCCTGTTTCGTGAATATATGGCACAACTGGTGAAGCATGATAAACAATTTCTGATCATTGGGAACGTTATGTCTGCGACTAAAAAAGATATTTTTCAATTAATGAAAGAAAATAAAATTTGGCTAGGTTACAATAATTCAGGGAAAACCTATCAAGTACCTGATTCCTACCTCAACAAAAACGTATTTGTTGGTAATGATGGTAAGAAATATATGAAAATGGGTAATACTGGTTGGTTCACTAATCTGACAGTCACTAAACGTCACGAAGAAATACCGCTATTCAGAAAATACACCCCATCAGAATATCCGACCTATATAAATTATAATGCAATAGAGGTTAACCGGTACAAAGAAATACCAGAAGACTATTATGGAGAGATGGGGCTTTCTGTGACATTTCTGGATAAATACAACCCAGAACAATTTGAACTTGTAGGTTCAAGTCTACAACTTGGAAAACGAATGTCGGAGATTGTACCAAAAGGAACATACTCGATAGGCGGTCCTAGATTTTATTTAGCAAATCCAGGTGGTAGAACATATAAAAGATTATTTGATAGAATTGTGATTAAGCGAAAGATTGTATAATGAATATAAAATTATCAGGAAAAGATTTTGATGAAATTACGATTCGTGACTTGTTTGATGGCTACGTGAACAACGACGAAGAAGGTGTAATGGGTTATGGTGGCAAGCTTAACATACGCCCAGCGTATCAGCGCGAGTTTATATACAGCGACAAAAAGCGCGATGAGGTTGTTAAAACCGTCAGCAAAAAATTTCCACTCAACACGATGTACTGGGCAAAGACCGACGATGATAACTATGAACTCATAGATGGACAACAACGCACCATAAGTATCTGTCAGTACGTAGCAGGCGACTTCAGTGTAGAGATAGATGGTGTCACGACTTATTTTCACAGTTTGTCGCAGGAAAAGCAAGAACAGATACTTGATTACCCACTGTCTATCTATGTCTGCGAGGGCACGTATGAAGATAAGCTTAACTGGTTCAATATTATCAACATCGCCGGCGAGGAATTAACCAAACAGGAGCTTCGCAACGCCAACTTTACCGGCACTTGGCTGACTGATGCCAAGCGTTGGTTTAGCAAAACTGGCGCTCCGGCAGTAGCCGTGGGCGAAAAATACGTCATTGCGCATCGCGACCGCCAAGAATATCTTGAACTGGCTATCTGCTGGATAGTCAATTGTACGAAAAACGACGACAAAAAGATCGAAGATTACATGAGTAAACACCAGAAAGACACCGAGGCCAGTGAGCTGTGGAGTCATTACCAAACTGTTATTAAGTGGGTGGAGCAGACTTTTCCGAAATACAATATGGTTATGAAGGGTGTTGAGTGGGGCGAATTATATAACAAAAATAGAAACCGAGAGCTTAATCCTGTAGCTTTGGCAAAAAAAGTGCAGGCGTTGCTTGAGAATGAGGAAGTGGATAATCAAAAGTACATTTATGAGTTTCTACTGATTGAGAATCCAAAAGTTGGTGATGACCGTAAGCTCTCTAGGCGGGATTTTCCGGATTCAATTAAACAAACTAAATATGCCAAGCAACATGGCTACTGCTCTATCTGTGGCAAACATTTTGAGCTGGAACAAATGCACGCTGATCACAAAAC
>JAICVW010000048.1 GCA_025935105.1 Nitrososphaeraceae archaeon | reverse complement strand
GCATTGGCAATGTCTTTTAGCGTTCTGGGAGTCTCAGTATCTCGACAGGCAGCATATAGCGCCGCGGCTACCAATGCAGATATCGAGCGACCTCGAACAAGCCCTTTTTCGAGAGCCTTTCTGTATACATAGGCTGCCTTTTCAATTACTGCGTCACCAACAGCGAGCTTATCCTTTAGTCGATCCAATTCGCTAAATGCTTGTCTAAAGTTGCGATCCACAGGTTCATGCACTTGGCTTCTGCTGTCCCAGGTCCTTAGCCTTTCAATTGTGCTTTTCATTGAAGCAGAAAGGGGCTTTCCAGAAGCATCCTTATCAACTGGACCTATGATTGTGGCAAGGCCCATATCATGCATGGCAAGCGAAGTTGGAATTCCTGCACGACTTCGATCCTCGTGCTCTTCTTTAGAGAAGGCACGCCATTCTGGGCCCATCTCCTCTATTCTTTCAGTAACTACAAAGCCACAATTGCCGCAAAACATCTCTCCGCTCGAATTATCTGTGACCATCGGTCCCTTTCCACACCTTGGACAGCGGTCACTAAACACAGATATGTCCCTCACCAACATGCGTTCACCATGAAATATTTGATCGTAAAAGAAGCAAATTTATACATCTTATATATATATTTTTTTCTCTTATTTATGGATTACCATCAACGCCTCAAACAGATTCTTTAGGTTAAGAGATATTTAGCAAAAAAGCGATAGATCCATAATAATGCTGCGCATCTGTTTAAAAAAAGTGAAAATCCTATATGGGCTTAATAGATTATCAAGAGTAGCGGCGAACAAATCTTAATTAAGGAATCATACAACAAAAAATAAGATGCGTATTATAGGGAAAATACCTAGGTGGCTTCTAGAAAAAGATCCCTCTTGGGAAAGATTAAGGACTGAATCTGATCTTCCAGAATGGATTAAAAAAGGTTCTGACTTGAGGGCTAAATGTGGACCAGCAGATTTGTATTGTGAGATTGCGATTGAGGATAGGTCTCAGAGTTTCATTTCGAGCGCAAGCATGCTAAATTTAAGGCCTATCAACACGTCAATTTCCCCAGAATCAGACTTGAAGAGGTACCTGTCAAGCAGATATCTGAATCCAGGATTATACGGCAATAACTTAGGCCTACCAAGGACTCGCAAACTCTGGTAAGACCCTATATCATTCAAGGGCTGACCTCATGGGCGGGTTGCTTCGGAGTAGCTTAATTATCACTGGACTATTGATTGCAGTTTTTTCGAATGGGGGGTTAAGCGCACGAGCTTTAGTTAAAGGTCCATTCGTAGACGAGGTCAGGTTCATTCAATATTTGGATGACAATGTCGCGTTGCAGGATGTTAAGTCTGGAATCCTGGACGCTTATTTTTACAGAATTCCATTAGAAGCTGTATCTACTATAAAGAATGATCCACACTTAAAGGAATACGACAGAATAGCAGGTTCGTATGGTCTTTTGTTCAATCCGGCACCCTCAAAGGATATCAATTCCATCAACCCGTTTCAAATTAAAGCGGTTCGATACGCGATGAATTATTTGGTAGATCGTGGCTTCGTCGTTAATGAAATACTAAAAGGCTATGGCACTGAGATGGTTGACCCATTTGGCATCTATTCTCCAGAATACTTGAATGTATTAAGCACAGTGGAGTCATTCGGATTTAGATATAATCCGCAGGTCGCTGAAAAGATGATTTCGGATGCATTAATAAAGGCTGGGGCTTATAGTCAGACTGGTAAGTGGTACTTTAGGGGAAGTCCCATTACTGTCAAGATTCTGATTAGAAGTGATGATTTGCAAAGGTTATCAATGGGAGAGCTTGTTGCATCTGAGCTTCAAAATGCCGGATTTACTGTTCTCAAAGACTATGGCGATTTAAACAAAGCAAACTCTGTTATTTTGGGATCCAATCCCCAAGACTTCCAGTGGCAGGTCTACACTGAGGCTTATGCTGGAACGTCTGCCTTTGTGAAATATAATCCGACAGTGACCGCACAGATGTATGCACCATTTTTCGGAAATATGCCAGGCGATCAAAATCCGGCCTTTTGGAATTATCAAAATGGCACATTAGATAATATCACACAAAGAATAGCTTTTTTCAAGTTTTCTTCTCAGAATGAGAGAAACGAACTAGTCAAAAATGCAACTTTAGACGGCATCCAAGAATCTGTAAGAATTTTTGTAGCTCAGAATACTGAGCCTTTTGTTGCATCTTCTTCCCTAAAGGGGTTGGTTAATGACTTTGGTGCAGGTATTCCAAGCAGATTTTCCCTAATTAACGCTAAAAGTCAGGAAAATGAAAGTATGTTAAATATTGGGGTCAAGCAGGTTTACCAAGGGGCTTGGAATAATGTTGAAGGATGTAAAGATGTCTACTGTACTGAAATCGACTCGGCCATATCAGATAGCGGCACCTTCAGAAATCCTTATACTGGCGATGTAATTCCTATGCGTGAACAATGGACAAACATATCCACAAATGGCCCACAAGGCAGACTTAAAGTTGCACCTGACGCTGTGCTCTGGGATCCCTTCTCCCAACATTGGAAATCAGTGGGCTATAACGCAACATCAATGAGTAAGGTAACTTACAAGATTCTCTATTCCAATTGGCATAATGGTATTCCGATGGATAAATCAGATTTGTTATATAGCCAATATTTTCTCTTACAATGGGGTACGAATACAGGAAAGGGAGATCTTACTTTTGATCCCGAGTTTAGATCTCAAGCCCAGGCAGCTATCCCGCTTGTGAAGGGCTTAAGGTTTGTTGGGCACGATGAAGTAGAATCATACATTGATCTATGGCATTATGACAAGAAAGAGATTGCCGACTCTGCAACAATCTGGCCTGCTGAACCATGGGAAATAACTGCAGCTACTGAGAGGCTTGTAACTGAAGGTAAGCTAGCTTATTCTAGGGGCCAGGCAACAGCAAATAATGTCGACTGGTTGTCTCTTATTATTCCCACGCATGCTCAGATGATAAAAGAAGAACTTGAAAAAATGAAGGCAGAGGAATATATTCCTCCTGCCCTCAGAGGCAACGTAAGTATAGCAGAGGCCATGAAACGTTACGATGCAAGTATTAAATGGATCACTCTTCATGATAGCGCGGTTATAGGAAATGGACCATTCTATTTGGACAGTTACAATCCTGCAGGTGGAGTTATCACAATCAAGGCGTTTAGAGATCCCTCATATCCATTTCCTCAAGGCTACTGGGCTTCGTTTGAGAGTCCTAAACTTGCTTCTATTCAGAGCATAAATTCACCCTCATTCGTCACCTTGGGCCAGCCTGTAACAATTAAAATGTCAGTGGATGTAGGCATGGTTCCTAGCAGTAATGCTGATGTAAATTATTTTATAACAAACAAAAATGACAAAATGATTCTTCATGGTACGGCAGAGGTGTCAAGACCTGTTGGAACATATGTTATCCCATTGCAGGAAAACGAGACCTCAATCTTTTCGGCTGGCCCTAATACGTTCAAGATTTTTGCAAACAGCATGCAGGCATTTAAGCCTAATATCTATACTGGAACCATAATCGGAATACCTAAGGCCATATCAAAAACCACTACATGATCTAAAATGATCAACAGTACTAGCTGGATTAGATCATCGTTATGGAAGCTTGGTGATACGATACATAAAAACAAAAGACAACACCATTGGCAGGATTGTAGGTCATCTTGAGCTAAGAGCATTATGACTAGAATTCATTATTTCCTGATCAAGAGAACCATCAATATGTTGATCGTAATTTTCGCTACCCTTGTACTAACCCAAGCTTTGCTAGGATCCACAACCGACGAGATCTTAACTGAGGCAGTTAAGAGCGATCAAATCAACGCTGTAAACCAAGGGAATTTAAAGTTCCGAAGTTTGGATGAACGTCAGCATTATATTGATACACAAATCCAACTCAACATCAAGGCTCTAGGCCTGAATGAGCCATGGTATTCTCCGACTCGATTCGTCAACACTATATTAAAACTTGCAGTTTTGGATCTTGGCCAATCGCATTTTTTCACCAGCGATTCCGGTTCTTCCAACGTCAGAGACATAATCCTGGAAAAATTGCCCCGGACTATATTGCTTTTTACATCTTCGACTGTAATAATAACTGTTATCGGTCTTTTCATAGGTGGACGTCTAGCCGATAAACCCAGCTCTACCTGGGATAAAATGAACGCATTTATGGCTGTCTCAAGCAGCAGTTTTCCTTCATGGTGGATCGGAATGCTTATGATCTTTGCATTTGCGTTTGTATATCATATCTTCCCTGCACGCTCTACACCTCTGCTGCCTCCTTCCGATCCGTACTATATTTTTGATTTGTTGTATTGCATGATATTACCCCTAGTCACAATTGTCATTATGGGCTTCAGCTCTTGGGCTTACTTCGTCAGGTATTTCATGGCAGGCATCTTGAGGGAGGATTTTATTTTAGCCAAGAGCGCAATGGGGATTCCCAAGAATAAGGTTGTCTACTCTCATGGCTTGAAAAATGCTGCGCCTCCAATAATTACGTCGATAGCCATTGCTCTGGCCTCATCCTTCGCTGGTTCAATTATAATCGAGGCTGTATTTGATTGGCCAGGGATGGGCAAGTTGTACTACGATGCTATAGGGGTGATGGATATACCTGTGATAATTGGGATTACTTATGTTTCTACTTTGATTTTCGTAGTTACGATATTTATTACTGACTTGATTTATGCCTATCTTGATCCTAGGTTCAAAGTCGGATGACAAAGGAAATTCTG
Organism: Nitrososphaeraceae archaeon; assembly: GCA_025935105.1. Taxonomy (GTDB): domain Archaea; phylum Thermoproteota; class Nitrososphaeria; order Nitrososphaerales; family Nitrososphaeraceae; genus Nitrosopolaris. The sequence goes on along the minus strand of JAICVW010000048.1, from coordinate 6,114 downwards.
TCAGCAAGAAGAACTGCTCTTTGGGATTTTTTTCATTCAAAGACAGGGATAACAGGAGTAGTTATACTGCTTCTTTTGATTTCTATGACCTTGTACGCAATGACGTCGGTGCCTTTACAATCATTCCAGCAATGGAATAACCCTGCTTACTGGATAGATTATCCTCAGAATGCTGCTCCAGCCTGGACCAACCTTTTCAAATTTGGTCAAAAAATGCCTGAACATATTATCCTATCGCAAAAACAGGCATCTAAGACAACGACCTTTGACCACGGTATACGTACAGTAACACATACTTACACTGTAAGTTATAACTACGGTTCATATCCTACGGATTTCATGATACCCTATAGTGCTAAATATGGTCAGACACCGCCAGTTCTCCGTATCGATGTTATGAGACCGGATGGTAGAGACTTTCTGATATACGATTCTGCGTTGCCATCATCCCTTATCGGAACAGGGCAAAATGAATACACTGACAGAATCTTCTCTACAGATAGCTTGATTACTCAAAATCTTTGCGTATACGAAAGTCTATTTAAATATCCTCATGACAGAACCATGCCTCAAGTTATGATTTTTTCCAAGACGGCTTATCCGGCTATTCTAAATGGAGAGTACAAGTGGAACGAAAAATTCTATTTTTTTAGCAATTCTGACTCGGTGGATATTACTGGATTGATACTCGGAGGATCTGTGTATGGAGCAATGGGCACAGATGAACTTAGGAGAGATTTGGCCGTCGGCATTTTTTGGGGAGCTCCAGTTGCTTTATTTATAGGATTAACTGTCTCACTTGCATCAGTTCTTATCGGATTGATATATGGCATAATCGCTGGCTATAAGGGAAATAGGACTGACGAGGGATTAATGAGGATAAATGATTTCTTTTACTCCGTGCCTGCTCTGCCAATTCTGGTGATTATGTCAGTACTGATTGGGAGGAGCATATTTCTTATAGTTGGCTTCCTGATAATCTTTGGTTGGATAGGGACAGCTAAGATTAGTAGGAGCTTGGCTTTGCAAATAAAAAACCTCAATTATATAGAGGCGGCCAAATTAATGGGGGAATCAGATGTTAAAGTGATATTTAAGCATATTATACCTCAGCTATTGCCTCTTACATTGGCTAGCATAGCTCTTGCAGTCCCCTCAGCCATTTTAACTGAAGCAGCACTAAGTTTCCTAGGACTCGGGGACCCATCAATACCCACGTGGGGACAAATTCTACACCAGGCTAATTCCTCGGAAGCTGCAGCACGAGGACTTTGGTGGTGGATTATTCCTCCGGGACTGATGATTGCTCTTACAGGATTGGCCTTTGCACTTATTGGAAATGCAATAGAATCGATAACAAACGTAAAGAGCAGATAGACCTGTTTAAAATCAATAGCCGGAAGAATTATGTGGCTCACGCCTTACCCACCATTTGACCAAAAGCCCTAGAGAATAAATTTGAGCGCTGAATCGATGAAGCTCATTCAAGCATCGATGATTTCTAGATGCAACGGCTTTCCATTTCTATCAAATGCTCCTATGGTCTCGTATTCATACGGGTAACTTATGATTATGGATACGACCCCATAGTAGTTATTGAGGTCTTCAAGAGATGGATTATTAGAACCCCCAGGATGAGAATGAGCAGTGCCAATGTAAGAAAGATCGAATGGTAAATCATATGTCGGGAAGCCAGAATAGTATGGTCCATGTGTGGAAAATGGGGGAATAACCAAGCCCTCGATTACAACCTGTTGCCTCTTACTTTTTCCCTTTAAAATCAATATTCCTTCGTTTGGGTGGCAGGATTTAGAATATGTAACAATTCCGTCTGCAGTTTGCTTTGTCATTATTACTTGCCTAGTATCTGCCGTTGCTTTTTTTCCCTTAAAAAGAAACAATGGTACATTAACTATTCCGCTTCTTTATTTTAAGATTAGCCGGAATCCTCTGATATACAGAAGTGGTCAATTGAACGAACCCACTTGAGAATACTAAATCCACAACAGACCTGAAGAGTACAAGATTGTTTGGCTAGCTTTTTAAAAGCGTGATATAGAATATGACATAATAGAATGAAGAATCAGTGTCTGGTTGCCCTATTTGAATTAGGGATAGTCGCATTAGATGGATCAAATAATGTGATTGCATCACTTAGTTTTAACGACGCTCCCAAATCGAATCAGTTGATAAGAATGGGAAAACTCCCTCACGAATTTGGTGAGCTGCTCAAAAAGATTAAAGACATTGACGAGATAAAGGTCAATAACCAACAACTAAATGGAATATTAATCTCCTTAGGCTTAAACAGCCAAATGATGGCAACTGACGAACTAGATGAAATTCAGAAAAGGAAACAAGCCCTACTAATACTCGGCGGTTTTGCCACCGACGAAAGAGACGTGATTCGTAGATTAAGGGATTTTGCCATTGAAATGTCATCAGAGAAAGTGAAGGAGGAATCTAAGAGGTTGGATTTGCATGTAGCTCAAGCGATTAATGCTCTTGATGAAACTGATCAAATTCTCAATACTGTAGGAGCGAGGATGAGAGAATGGTATGGATTACACTTTCCTGAACTTGACAATCTTGTTTCTAGTCTAACTACTTACGCGGAAATAGTTAGAAAAGCTGGATCTCGAGAGGATGTAACCAAAGAATTATTGGAGTCAATTGGAATTGAAGACAGAAAGACTGATATAATAATTTCAGCTTGCACAAGGAGCAGAGGAGGAATTATAACTGAAGAAAGCTTAAATACCATAAGACAATTAGCAAACGAAATTCTCACGCAAACAGCAATTCGAAAAAAATTAGAAGAGCACGTAGAGCTCATGATGGATGCAGTCGCCCCTAACATTAAGCAACTGTTGACGGCATCTGTGGGAGCTAGATTAATTGCCAGGGCAGGAGGTCTTAACAAACTAGCAATTCTCCCCGCTAGCACTATTCAAGTCATAGGTGCAGAGAAGGCACTCTTCAGATCCCTACGGACAGGAGCTGACCCTCCCAAACATGGTCTATTATTTCAACATGCTATGGTCCATTCTGCACCACGATGGCAACGCGGCAAAATTGCGAGAGCATTGGCATCGAAGCTAGCTATTGCAGCTAGAATTGACCTTTTTCGTCCAGGAGTAAAAGACACTGGTATCTCGGATCGATTAAATGCCCGCGTAGCTGAAATACAAAATAAGTATAGTCAGCCTAGCCAGCAAAAGAAAAGAACAGACAAGTCGAGGTTTTATCGGTCTCCTGATGGACATGCCGCCAAACGAGGCAAATACAAGAATCATAAGGGAAAGAAATTTGGTAAGCGGCGTTTCTAGAATAATAAATGGATCGTAATATTATTTCTAACGCCCTGATGTGTATGTCGCTAGATGGTGGTATGGACTCCTGAGCGACCCTGGAATAGGTCCTATTGCTCGCATAAGCATCTATGGCGAAAAGCGGCTCAGCACGTTGAATCTGGTGAAGGGTACAACGGTTTATGGGGAGAAGCTGGTAAGACACAAAGGCGAAGAATACAGGATGTGGGATCCATTTCGGAGTAAGCTCGCCGGTGCCCTTGAAAATGGTCTTTCCTGGTTGCCTCTGGGGAGCCTGAGCAGGATATTATACTTGGGCGCCTCGACAGGTACTACCGTGAGCCACATTTCAGACATAATCGGAGCTAAGGGGATTATCTTTGCCGTCGAATCCTCATCTAGAGTCGGTAGAGAACTTTTGCAGAGGGTAGCATCGAACCGAGAAAATATAGTACCCATACTTGAAGATGCAAGAAGACCTAATTTGTACTTCTCAATATTAGGAACGGTTGACGTAGTGTATTGCGATATTGCTCAGCCCGATCAGACTGAAATTGCTATAAAGAATTGTCGTCAATACCTCAGACCTGACGGCGCTCTCTTTTTAATAGTCAAAACTAGAAGCATAGATGTAGTTAAAAACCCTAGATATGTTATTGATCAAGAGGCCAAAAAACTCAAAGCAAATCAATTTATGATTAATCAAATTATTAATTTGGAACCTTTTGATAAGGATCACGCATTGATAAGCGCCAAATATCAAGCGGCATAACGGTAGAACTTCCGCTTCATAGTATATTTCTCAGTGGCTTCCATGATTTTCTTGCGAATGTCGGCGAAGATTCATGTACTCTAATCCATTTTTGTATAAAGCGCATCGTTTTTTCATCAGAAGGATATCCACTCCCTATGTCGTGGTAGACTTCACGAATTTTCTGAATTTCCTTGTCACGGATAATTTTAGCCAAAATCGAGGCTGCAGATACAACGATATTAATTGTGTCTGCATGATGTAAACAGTAGATGTTACGTGGGCCCATCATGTATTTTTGTATCGAGCGCCTGTAACGGTCCAGATTTACATCGCATGCATCAATATAAATATCGTCGGCTCGAATATTTCTAATCACGTTTGCCATCCCAAGCGCTTCGAGCTCATTTAGACCATTAAGAAAGACATACCGGTCTACCTCATGGCTGTCAAACTTGATAATGCTAACACTATCCGCAAGGTTAATTATCTCTTTGATGAGACGTTCGCGAGATTTGGACGTCAGCATCTTGGAATCTCTTACCCCTAACATAGTTAGATCTGAAATCCGATTGGCAGGGATGACAATCCCTGCAATTACCAAAGGACCAAGAATTGATCCACGTCCTGCTTCATCAACGCCGGCAATGAGTTTGGACAGATAAGGCTTGCGTGGAAAGCCAAACACTTCCAAGTTAAACATGAACTAGCATGTTATTATGGATTTCCTTCGGACGTAAAGTGCACCATAAATAGCCTATTGTGGATATTAAGGGCCAGACAATAATGAGTTTAGAAGACTTTGTAGAGATAACGGAGGGGAAGACTAAATTATTGGTCCCCTCTCTTTCACTTTCGAATAAAGTCCCACCCAAAGTTCCAGCTTTTTTTAATCCTGTGGCAAGGCTGAATCGTGATATTTCAATCTTGGTTTACAAGACTTTCATTATGGATGTTAAAAAGGATCGAAGAACATTTGGTGATCCTTTCGGAGGTGTAGGAGCCCGATCTTTAAGAGTAGCAGTTGAAATACCAGAGGTTGAACATGTTTTTGTAAATGATAGAAATATCTTTGCGATAGATGCAGCAAGAAAAGCTGCCACGATAAATCTCGTCTCAGATAAATGTAGTTTTACGTCAGAAGATGTAATAGCTTTCCTGGCAAATCATTCTTCCGAAAAAAACGAGAGATTTACAGTTGTAGATTTAGACCCATTTGGTAGTCCGGCAGAATATGTTGACTGTCTACTGCGAGCAGTGGTGAAAGGAGGAATGGTCTCGGTTACTGCGACAGATACAGCTGTACTTTGCGGTGTTCATCCAAATGTTTGTAAGCGAAAGTACTATGGAAGGTCACTTCATAGCAGCAGTTACTCTCATGAAATCGCGCTCAGAATCCTTATTTCTTTGATTGTATTGACTGCAGCTAGACTTGACCTAGTTGTGCACCCCATTTTCGTCCATTTGAATCATCATTATATTAGGGTGTACATGACGGCGTCTGTTAGCAGGAGCGGAGCCAATTCCATCGATAAGAAAATTGGCTACCTGAGGGACTGCATAAAGTGTGGAGATAGAAACGCCGCATTTGAACTGGAGCGTGATGATCGATGCAGATTGTGCGGAAGTGCATACAGATTTGCTGGTATGCTATGGCTAGCTAACTTATTTGACAAACACTTTGTGTCGAACATGATCTGTATTTTAGACAAAGGGGATAGACCAGGACCTGTCAGGCACATGAGAAAGACTCTTTCTACATGTCTAAACGAACTAGACGATATCCCATTTTATTTCCAGTCCGACGAGATTGCTTCAAGGCTATCAACAAATCCTAGGTCATTGCAAAATATTATTGAACGCTTGCAATCTAGTGGGTATACAGCTTCCAGAAGCAGCCTGGATCCGAACGGGTTCAAGACCAATGCCCAGATAAACCAAATTCTTGACCTGCTGGCTCGACCTTAGCAAGTGACTTAGATGCTGTAAAATTTATTTGCAGAGCATAACATATCATGTTGAGCATAAGAGATCAGTTCAGAAATCCCGACT
>JAICVW010000556.1 GCA_025935105.1 Nitrososphaeraceae archaeon | reverse complement strand
GGCTTGTAAATTGATTGTTCCTTTCTCTTCAACCTACCAATATTTTCAACGACTGGAGGTTTTGGCCTGGATTTAGATGGCAGGTTAGGATAGTAAAGCCACTTGAAGAATTGCGTTAGCAAGACGTTATACAGATTATAAGTGCCAATCCATTTGTGTAATGGATCAACGTCTTCAGACTTTCTAAAACAGTCAAGGAATGATAATACATCTTCCCTTATCATGTCCTTAAATGGTTTATTACATGTAAATTTAGAAAGCTTGGTCAAAGCCTTGATGATTGACGTCCTATGATGATCTGACATGTTAGTCTCAAATTTTGTAGAATTAATGTAACTAGCAATAACCAATGCACTATCTTGAGATAATTTAGTTAGGTTTCGATGGTAGTGTTCGGTTAATCCCCTAGTGGCATTCTCGATTTTCCCTTCAAAGAAGGGTGAACTTTTATCGTTTCAATAGTACTAGCGTACAAGTATTTCCCATGACAGCTTTTGATTATATAAACTCATATTCTATATAGAGTTATAAACAATAAGTAACTATACTGAAATAGGGTTGTCTGAAATAAATGCATGGGACAAACATTCAGAGGAAGTTAAACCTAATTACGCTACTAACAAATTAGATTTGAACAATAAATCTCCCGAACCACAGAATACAATTACAGATAAATGGGTTATTCCAGTTAGAGAAGAAAGATTCTCAATCTCCAAAGAGACTGTTATGGAAAATGTAAAGATAGAAAAAAGATGGATCACAAAAACCAAAAAGGTAGAAGTGACTCTTCTCAATGAGGAAATATACATCAATGGTAGACGATTGAAGTATTATGATAAGCTTTTTGGAAGTGATGTTCTTTCAAAGGTAAAGACTAGACTTAAGGAGGGTCTTGATAGCGCTACTAAGGATAAGAAGGAATTGGGATATTCTATAGCGGAATCACATGAATTAAAGAGAGAGATTATTCCTATCTTTGAAGGTGTTAAGAATAATGATAGTGATAGCGTTAGTGATAAAGATGACAACGAAGTGATCGAAAAAATAATTCCGATATTTGGTGAGAAAATAGTAATTGCTAAAAAAAGGGTAAAGGTGGGAGAACTAGTGATTAAAAAGAATAGAGTTACAACAAATAATAAAGTTAAAATAAATATTAAAAAAGAAGAAGCAATTGTGAAGAGTCCTCGTGTAATCAAGTCAGGTGCTGACGAAATCTAACAGTATATACAACCAACAATTATTACATACAGTACATTTTTTGCCCGATATAATAAACCGTTAAATAAGATTGCACCTATATAGCACAATATGAGCTTGGATATGTTTGCCAGCACATTATCTCAGAGAAGTGGAATTGAGCAATCCGTTATGAGCACTATTATCAGCTCCATAATTGGACATTTAACACAGCAAGGCTTACCATCGCTTATGGGTGGGGGCCAAAGAGGAGGTATACAGTCTGCTCTTTCCAACATAGGGCAATTGAGCCCTGATCATGCGCTTGTACAACGAGTGCAACAAGATACTGGGATTCAGGATCCACAGCAAGCTACACAATATACACAACAGGCAGTAGATTTGATGAATGAACATGCTAATAGTAATCCACAGGGCATACAATCGCTATTTAGCAACTTTATGGGTGGAGCTGGAGGTCAGAATCAAGATGGTAATATCCTAGGTAACGTACTATAATTTATTCAAAGATCATTTTTAAAAACTTAGGCCCATGTAGATAACTTAAGCTAATCAAACTCACAGACTGCGCCCGATGTAATCGCGGGCTGATGAGTTTGATAGTGGGTACTAGTATTACTTGTTTTGTTGGCAAATGCATGGGATATACACTGGTTCAAACTAATTTGTGAAATATGCTTGTAAAATATTCTTCTATATATTGATAATGATAAAATCTGTAAGTATTAAATTATATGTTTTCCACTAAATGTTGTGACAACAGCACAAGGTATCGAATGGAATGATGTAATAAAGAAAGAAGCAAGAGGTACAAATGATGACGACTTGGGTGAAGTTCAAGATATTGGTCAGACATATGTAGTAACACAAAAGGGAATGTTATCAAAAGAAAAATTCTTTCTTCCGAAATACCTAGTAGAAGGGTATGATGGCGATGTATTGAGATTCAGAATAAGTAAAGACGAAGCAAGAAGTAAGTTCGTAAGAGACACTCCACCAACAGCCCAAGACTATTCACAATACAAAACATCGGATATTCCAAGAGATATTGAAACTCGAATTCCTGTAATGGGAGAGAAACTTGGCGTATCCAAGACAACATCTACAAGAGAAGCAACTATAACAAAAGAGCCGGTTACTGAGCAAAAGACAGTCGAAGTTCCTGTAACACATGAAGAGATGACAGTCGAAAGAAGACCAGCAGGTGAAACAGTGGGTAGTACTTCTGGACAAAGACCAGTAGAGTCAAGAACTGAAGTCAAGGTACCTTTAAAGAGTGAAGAGGTACAAGTAACTAAACAGCCTTACGTAAAAGAAGAGGTTGCAGTAAAGAAGAAACCAGTAACTGAAACACGTAGCGTAAGTGATGAAGTCAAAAGTGAAAGAGTGAAAGTTAGCGGAGAATCATCTTCGGAAGAGTAAAGTAAAACACTCAGATAAGATTACTGAAATTTTTCTTTTTAGTATGTCTGTTAGTATGCAAGTAAAGCATTACCAGTGCATTAACCTGTTCACTTTAATTCCCTTCCATATCTTGTTGAAAGAAGTTTAGAACTGATAGGGAGCCTTCAGAATACACAGAAAAGATACATGGGACAAGATAGTAATAATGATGGATAATGTCCTGAAGATAGTAATACTATAACATATACCATCATTATTACTTATT
>JAICVW010000716.1 GCA_025935105.1 Nitrososphaeraceae archaeon | reverse complement strand
TTCCATGCCTTGTTATCAGTACATACTCTTGAAATAGGCTATGATGTTCCTGAAGTAGGAATAGAGATTATTTTAGCTACTACTTCGAATATGAATCAAGTAATTCAAAGAATAGGAAGGGTTGTCAGAGCATATCATGGAAAGCGTAAGGCATTGATCTATGTAGTATATATTTCAGAAACTAAGGATGACAACACTCTACAAATATTTAGAAAAGCCATAGAGCTTGGTGGAAGAACTGTAGTAAGTGAAAAAGAAGAAGATATAGCAAACATCGACGATGATAGTGGACGACGAGTACAAACCAAAGAGGCTAAAGAAAGGCGCCTCAAAGGAGCTTATAATTTGTTAGAAGCCAATTCATATGAACCTATGATTGTAGAAACAAATGGTGAGCAGAAATTGTATCAAATCAAAAGTAGAAAGGATAAAGACAAATCCTATAAAGTAAATGCTCTAGCGAAGACATGCACTTGTCCAGATTTTAACTTTAGGGGTCTAAAATGCAAACATATTGCTGTAGCTGAAATATTAGATAATACCACGTCACGTATTCCTAGTTCTTTTTCCTCTATTCGAAATACATTGTAAAATGAGAGTATTGGTTAATTCGAATAGAATACTAGATTTTCTAGATCATAGGTTTGAGAAAAATTCCTCATAAACAACAAAGATGTGGCAAATTCATACCTATAGTAGTAGAGCCCATTAAGGCTCCGGTATGTGACATGGCTGCTTTAGCACCAGCAGCTGATCTACCTGCTTTTAATGCTACGATGGGTTTTTTGTTCTTTCTTGTTATCTTTTTGGCAATTTTCATAAATCTTCTGCCATCATGTATATCTTCAAGATACATCATGATAACTTTAGTTTCTGGATCGTCTGATAATAATTCTAATATATCATCTTCATCCATGTCTGCCTTATTTCCCATATTTACTACTTTTGAAAATCCTATTTCCTGAGCTATGGCATCTTCTACTGTAGCAGCACAAATTGCACCGCTCTGAGAAATTAATGCGATGTTGCCATGCTGTGGAGTGACTTTTAGGAATGTTGCATTTATCTTATTAATTTCAGACAGACTTATAACTCCAAGACAGTTTGGGCCAATGATTCTAACTCCATAATCTTTTGCAATTGCTTTAACTTTATCTTCAAGTATTTTTCCTTGTTCTCCTGTCTCTTTAAATCCTGCTGATATGATTATTGCACCACCAATCTTTTTCTTTCCAACTTCCTCCATAATCGCTGGGACAATTCTATTTGCAGTTGCAACAACAGCAAGATCAATATTATCTGGAACATCAAGAACACTCTTGTATGCTTTGATACCGAAAACTGTGGTATGTGATGGTGTAATTGGATATACGTTTCTTTATAGCCATTTCTGATGTTAGAAAAGATGGTTTGGCCTACACCTGGTTTTTCGGAAGCACCGATAATGGCAATAGACTCAGGTGAAAAGAAGAACTTTGAAGCACTCATAGTTGGTTGTTGCATTGTATTTAGAACCTAATACTATGATCCATAAAATATGTTAGAATGTTAGAATCCAGTGCATAACACTGCAATAGTCCTCCTCAAATGGTGCAGGAGGACAATATTCTATACTTCTATAATTTCCTGAATAGTAAAAATTGTATATTAATCGAACTTGGTTTGCATATATCAGATACCAAAGGTGATTCCAGTCAAATTTAGATTATCGGTGGATCAT
>JAICVW010000319.1 GCA_025935105.1 Nitrososphaeraceae archaeon | reverse complement strand
TTGACGGTAGTAAAAGATTCCATTGATTATCTGTTAGCTCTTCGAACCTCACTATCGTAATAAAACACAATCAAAGCTATAGGTAAACTGGTGAGAAAGTCTCAAGTAGTATGTCAAATTACTTTCCAGATGAGTTCCATAATCTGATGCATAAAGGATAAGATGGTTAACCCTGTCTGGATGTTTCAATGCAATTTCTTGTGCAAGAAGTGATCCCATAGACCAGAACATCCGTTTTTTTTATATGTAATGCATCTAGCAAACCTACTGTATCATTTGCAAACTGGGAAATTGAAAATGGCTTCGTTCCTGCCGTGGTGTTTCCAGCTCCCCTATTGTCAAAAATTATTACAGAATGGTTTTCAGAGATCTGTCTTAACACAATGGGATCCCACATATCCATTGTGCTCCTATATCCAGTTATGAGAAGAGGGAATTGTTTACCCTTACCAAGCTGTTTATAGGCTATCTCTATATCACCTGCTTTAACTTTTTGTAGTGGGATATTATCTATAGAATTTGCTGTTTCTGTAGTAAAGAAGAAGAGTTATTATTCATTTGATGTTGGCCGTAAGCCGCAGTACTACTCACACCAGTGTTACTTAGCAGCATAATCATAACAGCAACTGTATATAGCATACTTTGAATTACTTTAAGTCTGATTCTCAGCAATTCAGTCATTTTCGCTTAAAAATGTACCTATATAAATAATAATGGTCATTTAACTCTCTGATTGGATTATCTCAAACTGGTATTACGGTATGATTGGCGAGATTTCACATACTGATTACTTGCTGTTCTTTCATTCCAAGATCATTTACTATTTGTGCAATCTTAACGAAGAAATGGATATCTGAAATGTCTAATTTGATCATATGTCTGTAAAAAGTCATAGATGCTTCTAGTTTCCAAATATTGACGATAGATTGTTCGTACCGTAGTTTTAGATTTTGATTAATATCATCTTTCTCTTCTAGTTGGCCAGTTTCTTGTGCAATTCCTCTTTGTATTTACTAACTATTCTAACTATTTCGGTAAAGAATTGTGTACTAGTTACGCAAGAACAGAAAAGAAGCGTACTCAAATCCTCTTAATGAGGACTCAGAACCACCTATGACAACTTGGATGTTGGTTACCTTGGATATCGTTTTAGGATAACCGTCTGACACCTGCTGTTTTTATGATTCTAGTCCAAATTGTTTATCGTAGTCCTAAGGCATCTTTCAGATCTATTTCATGATCCTGCTCTTCTGCTATAATGTCTCTTAATGTTTCAGATAGAGCAAATTCACCAGCACGCTCTGCCTGAAGTATTCGTTCTCTGTAGCTTTTAATAGTTTCTTGTTCGGCTTTTAGGTCGATCTCAAGCATCGTCTTTGAATCTTGCGAGTATTCAGCTTCTTTACCTTTCATGGTTGGATCTCCTCCTAAATAATCGATCTGCCTGGCCACCTCTAATGCGTGTGTTAGCTCTTGGGATGCATGCTTTTTTAACTGCTCTGCAATATCTCCATATTCGGCACCCTTCAATGTATTGCTGAATACGACATACTGAATAATTGCTTTGTACTCTCTTGCCAAATCTTCATTCAGACCCCTAATTATTTCATCTCTGCTAGAGGACGAGACCCCTTCCGCATCTGCTGGTTCAGAACTTTTTGACATAGTACGGTTTATGTCAATTTGCACCTTCATAAAGTTATCTCGTATATGGACGTAATACTACAAAAATGAATTAGCAGCATTCTATATTTGATAAAGCACGAATAAATGCAATCAACTAAATCAAAATAGAATGATATCTTGTGTATATAAAGATTGAAAAACAATAAAAAAGATCCTTATGCGTCATGCACAAAATATCGGTAAGGAAATAGAGTTACTGTACTTGCAAGTCCTAACAGTCATTTTATTGTATGTACCTAACAGGATTGAGTCCCATTGATATTATGAAATAACTATTGCTTTGGTATACAAATGCTATGGAGTATCTTAGTAATCTAGTTAATTATATCGTAAATAGTACTAATGCTAACACTACTGGTATTACAGCACCTAGAGACAATCTGTAATTACAACCACAAAATATAACAGCGCCACTAACCAGTAAAGTTGTAACAGTAAAAGGTTCTGTGATAAATTTCGTTCTTTAGAATGGAAATAATAACATTTCTATAAAGACCTCAACAAGTAGCATATCAATTACAGCCTATAATATTAAAGGAAAAGATTAAAGGAAAAGATATGGATTATGTCAATGCTGTTGAACATTTAAAAAAGCCGGTTTTTTTAAAATGCAGTAAATCTTAATGTGGGCCAACAGTAATCCCACTATCTGTTGCTACGTGGTTAGCACAGAAAGACAGTTTTAGTACGACAAATGTTTTTGATTCAGATAGTTTAAGAATAAACGTAATAGTTAGTATATTGAAGAAGGACAAAAGCATCTTAATATCATTCTAAACAAAAACCTAACGTGTTATCGTTCCTCTCACGAGACAAATTTTGCCAATTTTGATGGCTCTCTATTCCGTGGTTTCAGCAAATAACATATCTATTAAATAACGTCACTGCAAAAATATCATAAAAAAATTAAGACTCCAGAGATATAATTGAACTATCCTAGATCCGAGAATTCTGCCCATTCAACAATGAAGGTTGATCCTAAAAGTTTCTTCAAATTTACCTCTTTTGACGTCATTATTTGGACTTGTTGAGTAATGATCCCCTAAATAATTCGATTTTCTTTCAGACAACTACTTATTGAGGACATAAAATGTACATGGTGGCCATCATTTGACTAAAAAACCAAGCAGTATTACGAATATCACGTTGAATAAAACAAGATTAGCAGAAGATCAAAAGAATGATATACTTTCTTTGGATTTGAATTTCAAAATTGAAGGCGGCATTAGAGAAGTCTTTAATCCCAAAATGTGGGAAATCGCATATAATAAGCATGATAACCTTTTCAGAATGTCTATATTTGTCACCCTTAAAGAAGGGAGAAGAAAGTTTTCCCAAACCAAGTATGTAAGAAAGGCCCCATTGTTTTGGACACGTAGCCCCAAGATTCCATTCCGTATATGGGTATCAATTATTAAAGATGACACTCCCTTTTATCCACAAACAGTTGAAGAGGCCAAGTCCCTATTATTTGATGTGAATAAAATAATCGAGATCAAACCATATGATCTTAAGCGCGGAAATCACAATCTCTATGCGGATATCCAAGTCTCCTGGGGAAAGCATTACTATACCGAACAGGAAGAAATTAAGAGCAAATCTGACACAATAGATGTGTATTTCTGAGAATAAAAACCGATACTTTATGCACATCCATCAACTAATAAAAATACCTAGGTACAAGTTTGCACAAAATAAAGAAATCTGATATCTCGGAATTCATATGAGAAATCAAAGAGCCAGCTCATTCCACCTAAATTTTCAATACGCTACTGGTAAGGTTATTATTATTAACTAATTTCATAGGCGTTTAACCCTACAGATTGACTATAATTTTTTAAGTTACTTTTCTCTCTTAATAAGCGGTCGATAAGAAATGTACCTAAATAAGGAGAAGGAGCTAACCAAGAAATTGGCATCTCTCGATCTCGATGAGGGAATCAGGATTGAACATCCAGATCAGCACAAGAAACTCTTTATAAACAGAAATGCATGCGGCGACTATGTTGTAGAATCTGTCAACAAGGATAATAATCAAGGTAATGGAATTAACGAAATACAATACTTTTCGTCAAACTCTGACGTCGTAGATTTCGTAAGATCAATATTCAGCAAAAATTTCTTCGTCTCCTTATATTAACTGCTTTGTGCATATCAGTTTTCGCAGCTGTTTCTGCCACAATTGCCACTATATGAAGCTCATCATTATCTTTAATTTTAATATGCAAATTAATTAACTTGATCGCATATCTATTACAACAATGTACTACAATGTAAGATGTGTTATAGCTACTGCTTGACTTTGTATACCAAGTCATTACGCAAATGTCTACAAAGTGAATCGGCGGCTCCTAATATTCTTAATTCATTCGCTATTTTTTATATTTGTTCAACTGCCTGCTTCTAACTTGTATATGAACTCAGAGCTCACATTACTAGGATCGATTTACCATTATCCGTATTGTGAGAGAGTTCTCTCCTCAGGTTTCATTTCTCTCTGAACCCGTATCTTCTTCACCGCTTCCTCAAAGTGTTGCATTGAAACGAGTGCCTCTGAAGAGTGTTTTGCTGCCTCCTCTGGCGTAGAGTACTTGGCAAGATATTCGTGCAATACCAGCGAGACAGCAGTATTAGCAACTGCTGAAACATCCGCGCCGCTAAATCCTTCGGTCACTTCTGCTATCCTTCTTAGATCTATATCTCGCCCAAGAGGCTTACCTTTTATATGGATCTCAAGAATTT
>JAICVW010000420.1 GCA_025935105.1 Nitrososphaeraceae archaeon | reverse complement strand
TCCATTATAATACATCGTGCTGTCAAACAAAATATAAAAAAATGATCTGCTAAATATATCTCTCTAGAACTTTGAACATTTGTAGGTAATCGACTGTAAATGGAAATTTTAGCAAATCCTATTCCTGTTATTAACGACACGGATGTCGATACAGCGGCGATAAGTATTACTATTGCTTTATTTTTTTATTCCTATCTGTGTTTGATCCTGCTAATAAATTGAAGTCTTTTTGAATTCTGATTTGAATAAGTTACGTATATCATAAACAAAATGGAGAATACCCTTGGTGGAATGCAGGGGTAGGTTCCAAAGTTGGGATCCATGTCCTTATTTATTAATGCCGACTGTATAGAGGAACTATACATGATAATAACAATGAATGCTTTAATTTTTGCATGTTCTAACTTGTCTCAGCTGTACTATCAGACAAAATGTTAGATATTCAGCTTCATTTTATTAGTGCTATTGCTATTTTTCTTGCTGCGATAGTCCCAACTTATCTTAGTTTAAGATTAAAGGGTAATCTAAGAAGACTGACACTTTTACTTACCATTTTCATATTTACACATGCAATATATCATAATAGGATACTTGGGATTTAACTTTTTAGCAGAAGAGGTTTTTGAACCTCTTTCCGTTACAGTATTGATATTGTTTGGAATAACACTTCTTGGAGTTAAGTACACTACAACTTCAAATGCCAATTTAATAAAAATGTCATTAGGTTGGACTGCAGCCACTTTATTTCTTATTATCGTTAGCAACATTACAATCTTCCTGCTGCTAGTAGCTTTGGGTATTTTTGTGGGGTTAATCATGAAATCTTTGAATATTCGGAGCTTCCAATTTCAAATGTCAATATTTCTCATTCTGTGGATTCTAGGCGAGATTATTGGCAATCTTCAGGACAGTGGAATTGTAATATTTCCAGCTCTGCAGGGGGATGTTGGACTAAAGGTACATACAGTTTCAATGTTCTTCTTTAGTGTCATGCTATGGCTACGATTCTTTTATTCTGAAAGAAGTGGCAAAAAAGTGATCGAGGGTTTGGATGCTCCTGTGAGATGAAATAGCGGCCATCGACTCCACTAAGACAGCTGAAATATCGCTTTTGTCGTGGTGTGAACTTAGTTAGACCGAGAAGTATACCAATCTAATAGTCAAGATTCATTTAGCATGTTATCTTAATCTAGCCAACATCCAAATCATATTGTGAACTTTTAGATGGTGATACAATGAGCCGTAAAAAATTGAAGTTCGTTTCTAACCTCATTGTTTTATTATATTTTCGTTCTCTGAACCCTCTAAAATCCCTTAACTCAAATATTGGTTGGCAAGTGCTTTCCTAACATCTGTCTTGCCTATCCGTTCTTCTGGTACTTGGCAGTTAGGTTACCAATGTAACTGTATGTATAAATGGTCATACATGCATTTCTACATAGCGGTATAGAATTCAAATCCACTTCATATCTCTTCCTACTATTTTATTTCGAATCTCGTAGAATTGTGTACAATGATCCGTCTTTGAATATTGTTGTTAGGTAATATTCTACTATAATTTTAGTATAATTCTTTTATTGGATTAAATCCTTCTTAGAAAATAAATAAATGATCCGCTCTATTATATTGAATGTCCAAGGTATTCGTGTTGGCAGCTCTTATCCCCATTTTGATATTGGGTACGACATTTGTACAAAATTCTGTTGCGCAAAATCAAACTAAAAGTACATGCGGCATTCGTTTAGGCGGTATGATCCGTACACTGTCAGATCAACAACAATATTGTTTAGGAAGTGCTGATGGTCAAAAAACGGCAAATGGTGATTTTCAAAAGCATGGCAATTTTAATAACTCTCCTCCCCTACAAACACAAGGTCTCAATCACACAGCAGCTTATACTGAAGGATACAAAAATAGCTACAGTGACGAGTGGAGCATTCTCACAAAGGGTTAATTTTCCTCTTTGTAGCGAAAAGGGTTAAATAATGACCTCCTAAGAAACGATATTACCTGAATATTTAGGCTGAATATCCGTTAGACCAAATGAGCTCCACCTGGCCTTCTAATTATGGAATAAGGCACTGCAAGATAAGAGTAACGCTCTTTTGGCATACAGCCACAAACAATATGCTATAGCAACTAATTGTCAGCTTTATAGACTTGATAGAATCTCTGTTTTATAATTTCTGTCAGGCTGCTGACCTCATTCAAGTCGTTGAATTCATTTGTTTTCTTTACGCTTAGTCCTAGTGACTCTAATTCACTTATCCACCAGCCTCGTCTATGTGGATATTCTCGGAACATGATAATATTACGAATATCTCGAATATAAACTTGTTCTAGAATAATATTCTCGAGAATTCCGAAATATCTAAACTTTATTTTTTGATCAACTTTTGCGATTTGTTCTGTATAAATTGCTTTGATACACAACAAAAATCTAATTAATTAGTTGATAAGTTGATTATCATCCTTTAATCTTTCTAATGAGAAATTCTCTCTTTTATCCTCATTAAGGGATCCTACTGTTTAATTAAATATAATTGCCAATTTTTGTCCTATGCCATTAACAATAGTCAGAAATTGACGAAAGTAAAAGTGATGGTCAATCATCTCCTTAAACTTTGTAAATATATCCACCTGCTTTACATTTTAGAGTAGTGGATAGATTCATCTGTTGTAAGGTGAATAGTTCACTAAGCGGCTAAATGTAATGTTCTAAACGCCACAAATATATCAATTCCTTATCTTATAATTCTAGCGGTCCCGGTGAAGCACTCCAAATATAGCTTAATAGATTACTGGCTAATTGAGAATAATTGAACCGACAAGCAATTCGAATAGTACCTATCGTCGCAGTTGCAGCGCTGGCATTGACGGCAGTATCGTTTGGTCTTTCACAACAAGTGTTTGCGGGCGGGTATTATCATTCCCACCACCACTACTACAACAACCACCACCACCACTACTACAACAACCACCACCATAACAATCGCAACAACAGAATAGATGTTTCACAACAAATCAATCAGCTGAATAATTGTACTGATTCAAGCTGCTCGAACGAAGCTCAAAACCAGGCGTTTATACGCCATTAATCTACTTGCAATAAATAGCAGACACTGAATGAACCATCTTCTCTTTTTTTTTGAAGAACTTGTGCTTCAGTTTTAAGAGTTGAGATGAAAGTTTTAAGAGATGAGATGAATCAATTTCGAAGAATAATGTGATTTGCACTATTCTCTTAAAAGATAATTTTATCTATCTTCAAATTGAATTAGGCACGTTAAATTTAGGATGAGCAGTCAAAATAAGTTTATTAATTGCACTCCTGTGTTTGTCCAACATCGGTTGCTTCAAGAACAGAATAGTAATCAACAAAGTCAAAATTTAATAATGTCCTTAGTAAATCAGCAAAAGAATATTTTGGAAGCAAATGGAGGACACTATCGACAACCCTACTAATAATCTACATACAGGAGCTAAAGTTTATGCTGTACAATTCCAAGTACAGTTTGTCAGTATTTGACTATTTGCCTGCTGTGGTCATTTCTGGAGACTAGAATAGATTCTGGAGATTAGACAAGTTGAGATTGATTACTAAATACCTTCGCTACTTTTATATCGATCAGAGCTTTGTTATTGACTAAATTGACTAAATCAAAAAACGGGGATTCAAC
>JAICVW010000742.1 GCA_025935105.1 Nitrososphaeraceae archaeon | reverse complement strand
TTTGAATAACAATGGTTTTCTAGAAAGTCGAGCATAAGACATCAATACAGTATCGAGTATGTCCAGATCAATGGAGAATATAGCTTTAAGCTTTCAATTACGCAAGAGGTCCATTGTTTAGATCTACACTTCGCAAATGATACAAATGCAAAAGTATTGTCATTATCCTATGACCAAAGGAATGTCTTCTACAGATATAGATGTAAAAATAGAAGCAGACATACATCAGTGATGGTTAACCGGAAGATAAGGCTCACAACAAGATGACGCTGTGGGTCCTTTCATAACCCACTAATCAACTCAAATGTAGATCCTGAAGAAAGAATCCATCACTACAAGGAATACTGTCTATCCAGCCAATCCCAACCTTGTCCTAAATAACCAAAACAACAATTTGGGACCGCTAAAGAGGATAGGTGTCAGATCAGATTCTTCAACTGCTTTACAATCATTTCTTTCGCTAAAGGTAGCGATTTTACCAAGTGGAAAAGGATGAAATTTCTATGTTATATCTGTCACAATATCAAGGGAACTGATTCCAATTTGATTCAAATTTGCTCTTGACATTGTTGATTATTTTTTGAGCAAGATTACCTATCCCTAATTTAAGTCCCTCACCTCCTGTCGTGAAGCCGGTATAACCGTTAGACGAAATATCCTTATGAGGATGGTAGCGGTAGTGAGAGTAGTTGTCAGTGTTCGTATCTGTACTATATGGATATGAACTAATTATTTTCGAATGGTGATAGTGGTTAGTGTTTGTATTACTATAGGTATTTGTGTTGGAACTATATGGATATGAACTAATTATATTTGAGCTATAAGATGGGATAACATTATAGTTGCTGGTGCTGGTGCTTGTCACGGGAAGAGGAGTCACTTTGAATGTTTTGGAGGTTGAATATTCTGGATATCCTTGGTAAGATACATCTACTTTTAGCTCATACTTTCCACTCGTGTAGTCATTGTTTGTAGTCCAGGAGTATGTATCTACACCATTGTTATCAGTCGTACCTTCAAGATTCTTAAGTATTCCAGATGATGGACCTGTAATTTTTCCTGTAACTGATGCGCCTGAAATAATATTTGCAGAGTTTTTGTCAGAAACCTTAACAGTAATAGATTGTGTATCACCTGGATGAATAGACTTCTTACCAAAATGAATTGAAGCTGATAATATTTTAGGATCAGTATTTCCATTTGCATTTCCATTTTCATTTCCATTTCCTACTGCTGTAGGAGAGGTAGAGGTAGCGTCTGAACTAACAGCATCGGAGGTGGTAGTAGTGGTAGTCGCGTTATTATTATTATTATTTGCAGAGCTAGATGCCAAGGGAGTAGCTGTATCAGGTGTAGATTGAGGTGATGATGCCGCTGCTATTGATGACATTTGCTGCTGAGTATTATTATTATTTTCCCTACTGGAATTAGCGGTTGCTACGACTGGTATAGTCTCTACTCCTACTCCTGTGACATTTACAGTTGCTTTTGATATCAAGTTAGGATTATCTGCGCATGAGAATTTGGCAATTATCTTATTTTGTCCTGGATGAAT
>JAICVW010000473.1 GCA_025935105.1 Nitrososphaeraceae archaeon | reverse complement strand
TGATTCCAATAGAAATGAGCAGAATACAATTTTCAAAGATGAGTTTGATGAATGGGCAAATAAAAATAAGAATCTAAAGATTGTATATACTGTTACCGACGAGGATGGTGAACAATCATCTTCTAATCCTTTGATAGGCGAACATGGTAGAATAAACAAGGAGATGTTAAACAAGTACCTAGACAGTGAGGTTCAAAATGACTCAATTTTTTATGTCTGTGGACCACCTGCAATGCTAAATGCGATGAAAAGTCTTTTGGAGAACGAACTAAATATTACAAAAGAGAGGATAAAGGTAGAAGAGTTTACAGGGTACTGATAATATAGCAATGGTAACAGATATTATTTTTAGGTATAAAGACCAATTTATAATAGACGCCTACAAAATGGTGATCCGGGTTTCTGTTCCGTTCACCGAAGATCACTATTATGGTAAAGGGAACGGCCAAACATGGAACTGGCTTATAATAGTCCTCTTATCAGTAGGCGTTCCACATATACGAAAGTCTAGTATCGAGCAATAAATTTAATTTCATTTAGCTCAAATCTATCTATCCTATTAACTGGAGCACTCATTTACTTTGTTGGATAGGGCCTATTGTAGTAGGAAAGGAAATTTCCATACGGGTTTGGTATTATTGTAGGATTAAACCATAATGGTTCAAATGCTTTCGGATTGCCATAAGTAGCTGCATACATTGAGGATATTTTACACCTAACATTATCTGGTAACACTGATGGTGTTATCTTCTCTGCAATATCTAGCCAAAAATCCTCCAACTGCTTTGCAGGTTCTTTGTCATCATTTGAACCCACTATTATTGCTGCATTAATCGCTCCAATAGAAGTACCGGCTATAATATCAAACTTGATTCCATGTTTAGCTAATGTCTTATAAACCCCGCATTCGTAAGCACCTAATGATCCACCACCTTGCATTACTAAGACTGTTTCATATTCTATTTTTTGTACGTGTCTTTAATTGTTCCAAGCTAAATCTATGAGTATTATTGAAAATAAGGAATTATTTTATATTTAGCGATGAACATATCCAATGGAATCAAAAAGGGAGTAGCCACCTAGTTTATCAGACTCAAGCGATTAAACCGACATACTCTCACTTTGTGCCTCTAGTATCATGTATCTTATTAGAGTCAGCTTCATACCCTGCGCAACAGCCGTGTGGTGCAATAACCTCTGAAACCTTTCCCATCACATCAGGTCCCTTCTCTTCTACAAGCATACACTTCCCACCACCTGCATCAATCCAAAAGATACAGTTATGGCAAAAGTAACCTTCATGAAGATTTGAATCGCTAAATTTATAATATTCTACATAGGAAGCCTTCAGCTTACTAAATTTCTTGAACTTGGTAAGGTTTCCTGCTGCTCCTGTAGCTTCTTTGATTTTTTCAGCTATTTTTGACATATTTCTTTTTTATCAACTCCAGTACTCATGCAGCTAACGAGTCTCCATTTCGTTGGGATCCCACAATGTACAGATACCATGAGGTGCTATGATTCCAGATTCTTGTTCTCTTACATCAGGACCGCTATCCTCAACTATTGCACAATGATTTCCTTCTTTGATAAAATATGTACAGTTATAACAAAAATAACCTGTATGTAAATCTGCATTCTGAAAGTAATCAATTTCCAGGTAGCCTGATGTAGCTTTTGAGAGCTTTGGATACTGTTTGTCAGTTGGAATATGATCAGAACTACTACCACTACTTTCCATATGCTGCTTTCTCCTCCTTCCAGTGTCTCGTTTCAGTCCTCTTCAATAAATTAGATATTGTCTATAAGATATTAAATGATTACAGAACATTTAGTGGGTTATGGTTTAATTCTTGATTGTTAGTTGTCAAGAGGAGACAATAATACATAGTAACAAATGGTTGGTTGTAGTAGCTGCATAATGGTTTTACATGTCTTCCAACAAAGTAGAAATTCAGTAAACTAGATTTATAATTACTAAATACTTTTGAGTACATAATAAGAAGGTGCTCAAACCATCGTATAGGATTATTTTTGTATAAGGGAGTTTAAACTAGCCATATGAAACAAGGTATAAAATTTGAGACAGATTCTGCCATAGATACAATAAAGAGTTATTTTGAAATGCTGGGAGGCGATGAAAATCACTTTTCACCTGAGACTGCTAATCGAGTACGATCATTTGGAATGGAGCTAGACAGGAAGAGAAATTATGAAAAGTTTACAACATTTGCTAGTGATTGTGATGAAATGATAATAGGCAACCATCTCCGTTTGTTTTCTTTCTGTGAACATCATCTGTTACCTTTCTATGGTGAAGCTGCTATAGGATACATATCTAATGGAAAGATTTTTGGATTATCAAAATTCCAAAGATTAGTAGACATGGTTGCTTCCAAACCACAAACACAGGAAAAGCTAACAGCTGATATAATGAAGGAGTTAAAGGATAGACTTAATCCTTTAGGCATAGGGGTAGTCTTAAGGGCAATACATACATGCGTCTTTGCTAGAGGAGCACAGTCTACCAAAGCAGAGTTTACCACAAACGGTATGTACGGAAAGTTTAAAGAGAATCCACAAACTAGAAGCGAATTTCTTTCATGCATACAAAGATAATAATATCTGTTACGATAGCGTTCTAATGATTTTATCAAGTCAATTTGGCCGTACGGGTAGGTATGGAAATGAAAAGAATAATCAACATATACGATTCCATGAAATGGGTTATTTGTATGGAACTAGTAAGATAGTAATCATGGTCTACTAGATGGCGGTGCCGGCTGTCCAGTGTCAGCGTGTGAAGGATAAAACAGTTTTCAAAATAACTAAATACACACGCACCAGCATTTTTATCTGATAATCAGCAGCATGTTTGACCAATCATAGTCGCATTGAGCTAGACTATTTAGTCCACGAGTAGCATATACACACTGATGCTAAATCCATGGCACAAGGGTAAGAGCAAGAACAAGGAGTCAGCCAGGGAAGCAATACGTCGGGAGCATACAGACATGCCGCCGACAACTAAACTAGAATCTGACCGCCTTGAAAAAATCGACAAGGTAGTAAAATATGTTATGGATTATAATTTAGAACTTCACGATTATCCTCTAACATTTGCTATCATAGTATTCCTAAAACAAGCTGGAAGACCCATCTTTGAGATTATAATAGAGGAAGAATCAGACGGTAGAGGTACTATACTTTATGCCAAGGAATTGGATATGCTACGTCAGACGGTAGATGCACTATACTTTATGCCAAGGAATTGGATATGCTACGTTCTGAATTGTCTAAAATAGAAATGCAGCTTTTATCAATTCGGTCGGGTGG
>JAICVW010000510.1 GCA_025935105.1 Nitrososphaeraceae archaeon | reverse complement strand
TTACCCTTGTTACCAATCGTTACCAAATTGAGCACGATGAAGCGCGTACTGGGGGACCCAGTCTTAGTCATGGCTCTAGACTTCTATGAAGCGACTTAGGCTGCTACTATTAAAAGATGTCACCAATGTCGACACAAATTTTATAACAGAAAATATTAGGATAAGGCATCAAATGGCAGCAAGAGGGTCTAGGTACAGATGTCCTAGCTGCAATTCTTTTAGCTCAGTTAATGTAGACAAAATTTTTGATGGACGATTATTGTTCAGTTGTTCAAAATGCAATGTCTGTGCATTAGTCCCTAAAGATGCTGATGTTGACAGCCTTGATTCTGCATACCTTGAATTCCTGAATCTATATGACAATGGGCGTATTGCCAATAATACTGAGCTGCAAGCAATAATGCGACAGGAAAGAATACTAAGGCCATCATCAGAGATCAGAAGATTACTTGAGAGGAGTAACGACGGAACGAGAAATAAGTTACTCAAGGAAGTATTATTCTCTCAGAAAGATTATGTAGTAGAATATAGACTTATCCAAGACTCGGATACTAAACTAGGAAGTATACTGGATGAACTTCCTGTGGATGACAGGATTATCTCAGCAATGTCCAGAAAAGGCATAAAGCATATTTATGAATTCCAGAAACAATCAATTAACAGGATTCTGCTTGGGATAGATACCGTTATAGTAGCACCAACAGCATCAGGCAAAACTGAAGCGTTCTGTATTCCGATACTGCAAAAGATATCAGAATATTTAGATTCCTCTTCATCACATTTAAACACTAATCAAATAACATACACAACAAAAAGTCAAGTATCTGCAATATTTCTGTATCCTACAAAAGCACTCTCAAGAGATCAGCTTCCAAAAATAAGAGAATTTGCAGAAAATGTCGGGATACGTGTTGGGATATTTGATGGAGATACATCACTTGATGAGAGAAATAGGATATTATCATCTCCTCCCGAAGTCGTCATTACAAATTTCGATGTTCTCCATTACCATCTTTGGCACAGAACAGAATTTTCACATCTACTTAGGAGTTCAAAATTTCTAGTTGTTGATGAAGCTCATACCTATACAGGGGTATTTGGAGCAAATGTTCACTACATCGTAAAGAGGCTTGAAAGGTTGTGTACAAATCGGTTGCAAATAATAGCTGCCTCTGCAACGTTACCAAATGCGACAGAATTCTGTAAAGCACTTTTTGGGAGAGAGATTGAAGTTATCCAAGGCGAGGGTAGAAAGGGGAAGATTAATTTTGTGATGTTATTTCCATCTTTGCATTCCTATAGATCGTTGGTTCTAGACCTAGTTAAACGAACCACAGCGGGTGGGCATAAAACAATCGCATTTAGCAATTCACACCTTGGGTCAGAGCTTTTATCATTTTACTTATCAAGACAGGGAATAAAAATCAAAGTGCATAGAGCTGGACTTTTATCATCTGTGCGAAAAGTGGTTGAGCAATCATTTAAGGACGGTCATTTAAAGGCAATTTCTGCAACACCAACTTTAGAGCTTGGAATGGATATTGGTGATGTTAATGCTGTTGTATCAGGCATTGTCCCAATAAACAGACTGAAGCAGAGATTCGGTAGAGCTGCAAGACGAGGTCAAGAGGGTTACGCTTTTTTGGCATTGGGAAACGATCCGATTAGCCAGTATTACAGCTCGCATCCAGATGACTACTTTGCAGACCAGGAACAGCTATATACTGACCCCTCAAATCCATTTGTGCAAGAATATCAAGTCCTCGCAATGGCTTGTGATAAACCGATTTCCAAATCTGAGTTGTATTCTAATATTAATGGCAATAGTAGTATTGGCAACAACGTAAATAATACCATTCAAAAACTGGTAGCAAAAGATTTAATCAAAATATCAGCTAATGGCAGACTTTTTGTCCCTAACTTCAAGAAAGCATACTGTATACTAAATGAGTACAGTATCAGAGGAATTGGAACTACGATAGATATATTGTTCAATAAGAAAATAGTTGGAGAGCGCTCACTCCCACAGGCAATTGAAGAGCTTCATGAAAATGCAATATACTTTCTGTCCGGTAGAAGATACCAGGTAAAGAAATTGCATTATAATCCTCAACATACAGAAGAGCCACATTACGCAGAGCTAACATCTATCCCAGATGATTATCCATATTATACTAGGGCAATGGTTGATGAATGGCCAAGTATACTTGAAATCTACGAACAAAAAAGGGTATTTGAAATTGAAGTAAAATATTGTTCTCTAAAAATTAAGAAGAAGGTCGTGGGATACACTAACATTGAAATCGGACAGGAAGTCACACAAGGAAGGAAAGTCATGTTGCCCGAACCTGTTGAATTTGAATTTATTACTAAAGGATTTGTGTTCATGGCACCTAGACCCATAGAAATTTTGAAAGATGCAAATGATGAAGATTATACGGAAATGAGTGGCTACCATGCATCAGAACATGTACTGATAGAGGGGAGCAGTATGATAACAGGAGGAGCTTCGCAAGATATGGGAGGGGTATCTCTTGGTTCTTCAGGTCTCATTTTCATACATGATGGCAGTATTGGTGGAAATGGCGCAAGTAAGGCTCTATATGATAGGTTTGATGCTGCCATAAGAAGAGCATTAAGAATAATTATGGAATGCCCATGTAAAAGCGAAAGTGGCTGTCCTAGATGTACATACTCTTATAGATGCGGTAACAATAATGAGTATTTGCATAAGGCTGCAGCTATAGAAATCTTAAATAAAGCAGTATTAGGACATCAAACACAAATCGATCTTGAAATTCAAGCCGAACGTGCTCTTGTGTAGTAATAATAACTTCATGTATTGAATATCCTGCATACAATTAGTAGATAACTACTGCATCTAACAATGTACACATATTATAGGATTCTTGCGCATCATCTATAATCCTTAAAATTGCACTTTATTTTGTCCTATTACTACAGGTTGGGAGATTATCATAAGTATGTCTTCAAGGCAATAAATATTCAAGATTGAAAGATTTGGAATATAAAACTGCAATTGTTACTGGCAGTGGACGAGGTATTGGAAAAGAAACTGGCATATTGTTATCAAAAATGGGATTAAATGTGGTAATATGTTCTAGGACTCAAAAAGAAATT
>JAICVW010000381.1 GCA_025935105.1 Nitrososphaeraceae archaeon | reverse complement strand
TCCAACTTCAAGATATAAGTGGCAAGTTCATTACCAACGCCAAAGTAACATTCACAGCACAGCAAATTAATCCTACTACAGGTGCTTCGATAGGTAGTCCCGTCGTTGGGCCTAACCCGTCATTTTCATACATTACAAATACAAATACTTACCAATACAACTGGAAGACTCCATCTGTTAAAGGAACATATGTCCTAAAGCTCTACATAGACTATAACTTGCCAACGCAGAAGCTGTTAGTGGGTCAAGGTCTGACTGACTCTACCACCACTTTACAGTTGTCATAAATAACAAGGAAATTAACCGGCAGCAAGTAATGAAGGGAATAGCCTCAACTTGAGGTCTTTTTTTTCAACACAGCAACTGCTCCTAGGTAAGGGGCAAACCAACCTAACTGTCAAGATTGTGTTAAAGTAGAAGAGTAAGTCCACGCTATCCTCATCAAGTGATAGTTTATTAGAGCCGACGTCCATATGAAACTTAGGCAAGTTAATTAACGGTAGGCATTATGATCGTTAATGCAGTTTTAGTGTTGGTCGCCACATCTTCACGATAAAGTTGTTCTCGTAGAATTTGGTCAAATTAAATGTACTATTATATCCTCCAGGTTCATAAGAAACGAAGTAGCAAGAATTGTTCTAATGATCAATATGGAAAAAAAATATGAACTCATCTCAAAAATAAAGTACTCGTCTTATAAGATAAAGTGCTAACCTGGCAAGATTAATAATTAAATCGTTTAAACTCAACCACAACTGTACTGCGCCATTTTGAGGAAGCTATTCAGCTCCAATTGATTCTACCTTTCTGTAGTTTCCTTAATCCATCAAAAATGTTTCTTATTTGTTCCGGGGTAGGATTATCATAATCTTGAATCCTTCGCAAATTTGACACTACCTTCATCAATCCTTTAGAAGCTTCTTTATCCTCTATCGTATCTACAAGTACGGATATCTCGAATGGTTTTTGTAACAACTCTATCACTTGTTTTAGCTCTTTGATAGAATCTTGTAAGACCTCCGTAACGTATGCAGAGGCGAAAATTATCCTTTGCTCAGGATTTAATTGTAGAATCTCCTTTGCTACATCCAAACCGTTCATTATCGGCATCTTGTAATCCAGGATAACTACATCAAACGCATTTGCCGAAGGTGGCGATATGGTAATCTCAGATGGGGGCAAAGTGTCGTTTTTGTCTACATTAGCTGCGTTGCTATCGTTGTTATTTCCCTTCAGCTCTTCACGAAGGTTCTCTCGATATACGTTTAAACATTCTTCACCACTGACGGAAATGACAATTTCATGGCCTCTTGCTTCTAGTGCAGCCCTGTACATCTTGCGAATATCTGGTTCATCTTCGGCCACGAGTATGAGCATAGTTCTATGGACACAACAAGTTAGTTAAGCATTTCTAGATAAATTGCCGAAAGATTAAGAGTTATCAACCATACCTATCTGCAGAAAATGTATATTAAGAAACACAGTTCATATTTAGTGTACTGTGGTGGCGCCCTGATAGTGGTGCTAGTTGCAGCTAGGCCTGATAAAACGTCTTTACCATATTATCCATGTCCTGCTCAAATTGCTTTAATATTCTGCGAAAGCTTGCTTCGAGCTCTTTGACTTTTTTCTCCGTTTCCATCTTAAAAATTTGCATTTCTATTGCACTATACACGTGGTACAAGCCCCCGCCTTTCTGGGTCTTTGCTTCCTTGTTGCAAATGCCTAGATTGACTAGCTTCTGTAATGATCGAAAGACACTGGTTTTATCCCGATTTGCGTACTTTGAGATATTTTCTAAGGTCGACGGCGTTTTCTTTTTTCCACTATTATTTTTAACTAAAATGATAAGTACGTCCATATCCAATGGCGTGAGATCATAAATGTAGATAAAGAGATCCTTTAGTGTAGAACTCATCCTTGTAAGCGTGCTTACTGGAGGAGAGGAGGATACCGGTGCCATCAGAGTTACTATATTTTTACTATCGCCTACGGGTAGATATACGTTTGGAATATTAGAAAATGCTCACTTGATTACGGTGCGCTTTGGCAATTCAACGATACATGCGCAGAATGCACGTGTTTTCATACCCACAATACAAGATTTTATACTACTATTTCTATATGCAAAAGGTCTTTAGAATCTAAACGCAGGCTCAAATATGAGACCTAGATCAAGTATCTTGGAGAATATTTTTTTATGCTGATTTTATTCTGATAGAAAAGAACATCAAAGCATCCAGTATACCCAATAACTTTTAATAATAAATATGGTTGCTGACTTACATGCTGAAAGTTACGGCATTTCGATATTAGAGATGAATGTAGTCGAGATATTACAACAATATGTTGGAATCTTTTCCGGAATAGCTCAAATAGCTATAGTATTTCTTCTTTGGAGGACAGTAAAGGATTTTGAAGAAACCGGAAAAGTCAGTAAAATACAAGTTGAGCATCGATTCAGGCCCTGGGTAGGTCCTTCAAGCGGAGTTGAATACGTCGGAACAGTTAACGGTCAACATCAATACGCTATAACTTTAAAAAATTATGGCGAAGTACCTACGACTAAGGTCACCGCTTCATTTACTATGAAACAGGATATCATTCCTACAAGAGAAATATTATTTTCAGATCCCGCTACTCATCAATTTAATCTTGGACCTTTGCTTCCAAGTATGGAGAAACGTTATTGGATATTTATTGACTCCGACTTGATAGATAAAAGTAGGGATGGAAAATTAAAAATATATATTGCTCTTTATTTTTCCTACGAATTCTCTAAAGAAAAGAGCGGTTATGGAATGATAAGCACTTTTGATTCAAAAACAAACCTATTCATACATCAAGACATGTGGATAAACTAGAATCTCTATCTAGATATTATCTGCTTTTTACTTCTGATTTCGAATTTAGGATAGTTGTACTTGGTTAAAATACTTGGTATTTTAAATGGCAATGTAACGAACAAATAGGACAATTAATGCGATGATGGATGAGTGTACTATTGATTAAATATAATGATGAATGCTCATGGTGATATCAACAGCCCCGTTGTGAGGGATTGCATTCATATCCCAATCTCGCAAAGTTTAATACTGTCAAAACCTCATAACAAAATACATTATCTTAGGGGTAGATGGGAATTGACTACAAGATCGGTATTTATTGCCTTTAATCGCTATCTATGCGAAGGTGAACCTAATCGGTCTGCATCCATAATTGCTCTTCTCATCATTGGATTTCTTCTGGCCATTTTCTTTAATATCCCAAAAGTAACTGCCATGTCTAGTACCATGTGTGCTAATTCTACCACACCTATACCAGCATTCTCGTGTCTGCCAACACAATCAAGTGGACTTGGCGTATTCAGTAATCTCCCTCCAGGGGGATATGTTATCGGTTCTTCCAATTCAGGATCAATTCCAACTACTCAGCCATCTCTGCCAGCAAACTCCATAGCCAACACACCATTTGGTCCCTTGGCCGGCTATGGACAATTCTCCAATTCTAACGGGGGCTCGTCATCTTCGACTCAAAATCCGTACCAACAGCAATTTAATTCTCCTTTAAGTTCGGGTCAAACCCAAACACAAAATAATCCATATTCATATCAACAAAATAATCCATATTCATACCCAGGTTATCAATCAAGCACGTCGTCGACACCTGGATCAAGTAATGCTCTTTCTTCCTATCCATACCAAAACCAGTATCCCTCCGGGACTATGCAAAATCAGTTGTCTTCGTTCTCCAATGGAACTTCAAGTTCCTATCCGTCAGCTCAATTTGTTGGCCAAACTCAACCCCCGCAAAATCAAATGAACACCTTGAATCTGGCAAATTATACTTCACCAGCACAATCGCAGTCGATTAACGATAATGCTACCAACAAATCTAATATTTCAACTTTGGTAGTAAGAACGGTAACTAGTGCCAAAC
>JAICVW010000314.1 GCA_025935105.1 Nitrososphaeraceae archaeon | reverse complement strand
TGATGAAGCAGACCGGATGTTGGATATGGGGTTCATAGAAGACATTAAGTTCATTTTATTCTATGTGAGCGAAGAGAGACAGACATGTCTTTTCTCCGCGACTATGCCGCAGGAGATCTTGAGGTTGGCCCACGATTACATGAAGGAACCAGAGGAGATTCGGCTGAACGAGGACGAGTTGAGCCTTGATACTATTGATCAGTCATATTTGATTGTACACGAACGGGAGAAATTTAGGCATTTATGTTATTTCATTAAAAACCGAGATGAGAAGCAGACAATAGTTTTTGCCGCAACGAAACAAAGAACCCAGAGGGTAGCTTATGACCTGAAGCACGAAGGATTTAAGGCAATAACTATTCATGGAGACCTTTCTCAGAAACAACGAGATATTGCAATGTACAGATTCAAAAATGGGAAGGAAGACATTTTGGTAGCTACAGATATAGCAGCAAGGGGAATTGATGTACCAGCAGTAGGTCACGTAATTAACTATGACATCCCAGAAGATCCTCTTATTTATTTCCACAGGATAGGGAGGACTGCGAGAGCCGGCACAACAGGTAAAGCTATCTCACTAGTATCTCAGGATAGAATCGATAATTTTGGGAGGATCCTTCGGCAGACTGAACAAGCTATTCATAAACTTAATGAAGAGATGGGTGTAGAAATCCCAGCTCGCCAGCAACAATATAGAAGGTACTGCCGCAATGGCTTTGGTGGGGAAGATCATCGAAGATCAGTCAGACCAGTGTATAACAGATCATATGGATATAGTGGAGACAGATATCGTAATAGTACAAACTCTAGAAACACTAATTTTGGTAATAACAGTATGCGGAGAAGTAGATTCGTACCCTACTCCCAAAGGCAGAACCATGGGTAGTATTGCTGGGAGTTGCAATTCCAAAGATGTGAATAGAATGGGATCTGGCCATAATAGAATCTGCCTCTATCGATGGGTTTAGATGACACTTGAGGCCAACTCGAAAGACTGACTCTTAGTATTGAGTATAAAAGTGTCTACCTTCTCAACAGAACTTCTAATCACATACCAGATGCAGCTCTATTCAGTTGGCTTTCGGTTTAGTATATTAAATTTCAAGAACTGACAACACAGTATTCCGTTGAATCATTATGAATTTACATCACTAAACGGACTGAGCCGAGACTACTAGCAATTATTTACATGGTTCTTTTAAGGGAGAATAGTAGTTTAAAGGGGCCCAACTAAAAATCAATCATATCGGGATTTGGTTATAGGGGGTTCCAATCAGCACCTCGGTAATGTGGTAGTAGCTAGCCTAATTGCAGTCATTATAATGATAGCTGGATCGAAAAGTTTCATTTTATACGCTAATCAAAGAAGTTGGATATTTGCCAGGTGGAAGGTTTAATGCCAACTACGACGGATATAAGCCATATATTAGATATGTCAAAGAACTGTGAGATTTGTGGGTCTAGGTTCGGAGAATTCATCTGCCCTTACTGTGATAAAACGGTATGCTCCTCTTGTTTAATACAGGACAAGAGCAGATGCTTAAAGTGTGGCAGGCTAAAAAAACCAGCATCTAGATTCATTAGGCGTAACCTCCTTTTTATCCTGCTTTTTGTTGGATTTTGGTTTTTTACTGCAGGCGTATATCCATTCCCCTATTTCATGGCAATAGGTAAGGCATTGAATCCATCTATTATGGAACCTATCTTGATAGCTACTGGCGTGATGGCGATTCCTTTCACGTTTCTTATTATAGCCTGGAAAAAGCGACCTACTCCTAGATAACACAGCTGTAATGCAAATAAAAAATCCATTTTCTATGTTTGCTCGATTCTACTATATGCTATAAAATTGGAGCCTGAACAAATCCGTACTAAATCTAAAATTCCAAACTTTATCATTTTGTCATTGGCCTAGACATTCTAACAATGCTGTTGTCAGCAAATACTTGAAATTAAAAGAATTCAGCCTTCAGTAAATTAATAATTTTGAACTTACAACACAGCTTCACTAATTGGTCTGTGCTCGAAGCTTTGATTACGCGTTTGGTTTGGATGAGATTTTGTAGGCGATTAAGGTCATGCACCGGAAGTCCAATTATTTTCACAATCTCTCCATAAGAGAGTGCTTATTAATTATATATATTCTCCCTTTTTCTTGAGATAGTCTTGAGATAGCCCGAACAAACCCAATTTCCCGACGCAGAAAGTAAGTTCTTATGCAAGGGGAGTTACTGAATGCTAGGAAAAAGCGATAATTGAAGACTAATGAATTCTTCTCATCCCTTCCCCAATCTATTTTAAGTGGTGACGATATTTTCCTGCCGGCTCGAGTAGTAAGAAAATTATTGAGATTTGCTGGAATTAACAACTCTGATATATTTTATGAATTAGGATGCGGTTATGGCAGCATGGTGGCAATAGCTGCAAGGGAATTCAACGCCCGCAAGTCGGTGGGAATAGAGATTAGAAAAAAAGTTGCGATAGAAGCCCGCAAGAAAATTTCGTACATGGATAACGCTGAAATAAGAATCGGTGATATTAGAAACGAGCCGATTTCCGATTCAACTGTGCTATTCTTTTGGTTCACAGACCAAAAAATCCTAGAACACATGACGAAGAGATTTACGACTGAATTGAAGCGAGGGGCACGGATAATTACTATCTTCTCTCCCCTGGATCTATTGTTGCCGTCTAAAACAGATTTTCCATTTTTTCTATTCCAGAAGCCATTCAGGTTGGCTACAAGCATGCAACAGCAATTTGAGTCAATTAACAATAAATCCTGTATCGACTTTGTTGAGTCGTGGTCGATGGCTGAGAAGTATATCAATAAGTTGGATATAGTTCCTGGACACCATCGTAGGTTCGTCAATATACTTCAGAGCGTTCTCATTTGGATAAATGCATGGAATATCGGAGCTACCTGCGAAAGTGAATTACCAGCACCAGTGGAGTCATACTTAGGGATACTGAGAACGTTCTTTGGAATAGACTTGTCAGATTTGATTTCAACTACTCGAGAGTTCAAATAACTTATCGCGTGTCTAAACCGCACCTGTCGCATGGCGATAATTCCAAGAAAATGAATGTTGCATTGGACTCACATCGATTTCCAGTACCGGCGACTTATCTCGTTATCTCAGAGAGGGGACCTTTAGAGACAGGCATAATTAACACTAGGTGAAAATTTAGATTTAAAATCCAAAAAATTTAATGTTAAAAAAACAATACTTGTGTAAGGCTGAAACTATGTTTTAGAATTACCACGTTCAACGCATAAAACTTTATTTGTCTATTTCATTTTTGTATTATACTGCGAGATAAGAACAAGTGACTAACATTCAAAAGGCTTCCGATCCACGACAAAAAGGACTGATAAATTTATTCATAGGCATAATCTCCCTGATTCTTACATTCACATTTTACTCACATCTCACAATGCAGAGCGGGCAAAACCTTGGAATATTAGCACAGGACCTCAAGCCGCTTGCCTTAGCGGTGCTCTTAATGACGTTAGCTTCTAGTATATTTGCAATTCATGGGATAATCGGCATCTTCAAAGCCGTGCAACGATCTTCGAATCCCAGCAGCCTGATATATCATATCACTAATGCATTTTCGAATAATAAATATTGGAAGATCATGATAATATCTGCAGTTTTTTATGCGATGATTTTTGGCTTTTTATCCCAAATGTTTATTTTCCGGTCGGACATTTCATTCAGTCAGCAGGGAATCACGATTCCATCAGTCAATCTAACAACGTGCTGTAACGTTCCTGGTTATGTACCAATGTTATCCTTCTATATCACAGATCATTTTCTTGTCTTGATTATACCGGTAAACACCATTCTTGCAATTATAGTTTCTGGATTAGTTGGTTTCAACGTTGCTTTGGCAATCTATACAATCGAATTCTCGAGAAAGTCTAAAACCGCAGGTAAAGTATCTTTCTTAGGGAGCATTGGTGCAGCAGCAGGCCTATTTATAGGCTGCCCAACCTGTGCTGGAAGTTTGATTTCAGGAGTTTTAGGCTTTGGTTTTATCGGTAGTATTTCAGTACTGGCCTCTTTTCAAACTATGTTTATAGCCTTTGCTCTTCCAGTGTTGGTATTCACACCATTTTTCATGGCTCGATCTACTCGACGGAGCTTAACTTGTACTAGCCGCGTTGAGTTGCGGAAATAATTTCTAGTTCGCTTCATATTTGGCTAGTGATAGTAAGATCCATCTCTACTATCTGGAAGCTGACAACTTTTTAGCAAATAATGATGAATAACATCTTCCGATTTATTTCATCTTCTCCCTATGTAGTTCGACAGTATGCTGTTCAACTTGACACGTAGGATACGTCTAACTATAGCTGTTAGAACAATTTCGAATTCAGCCTTCAAACCATGAATCAGTGGGGTTAACTACGAATAACACAAGTGAACTATTTTTAGGAACTTCGGAAATAATTCCTGAATGACATTCATTTTTG
>JAICVW010000467.1 GCA_025935105.1 Nitrososphaeraceae archaeon | reverse complement strand
TCGGGTGACTTTGCGATTCTGACTTTCTCATAAGGCAGCAAGAACTCGCTCATCCCAGTATGGTAAAACGCCTCTGTTGGTTGTACTGGGTAATTCTTAAAACCCTCAGGCTCAGGATAAGCATAGGCATAGAAAACTGGTTCACTCACTGGTCCACCACCAGGCCAGAAACCGCAACTACTTACTTCGTGCGAATAGGCTTCAACCATTACATGACGAGGACAGTTTGGTACACCTACATGCTGAGGTGCAGGGCGTCCAGAGAAGCGAGTAACAGCCAGATCAAAAGCTCCCCAGAAAAAATGTACTGGGCTCACTTTGCCAATGTACCGAGAACGAAACTCTAAAAGCACTCTCGTTGCTTGTGACAAGATAAACCAAAGTCGCCTTACATATTTGGAATCGTAGGATACATGTCTGTGGTCTTTCTCAAATGGTGTTTGATCTTGAACTTCTACTGGAGTTGTCCAGATAGTTACAGAAATTCCAAGCGATTCTAATGCATCCATAACCTCTTGATAAAATTCCGCTACTGAACATGGCCTGAGGGTAATTAACTTATTAGGGTTGTCAGTAGTTATAATAAGAAGAAGGTTAGAAATGAAATTGAAGTCTATCTGTAAGGGTTGATCATTGTAAAACATTGAGCCTGTTGTGAGTCCTGTAGGTGTAACATATAGAGTAGAATTCCACCAGTGATTAACTGGAGGAGTAAGTGCAAGCTTAATCTTACCGATGATTTGGGTCCACATGTGAAGTGTAGCATAGGTATCCTTCCACTCTTCCAATGGCAATTCTGGCCATCCGTTCCTTTCTTTCATTGTCTCCTCATATCCCTCCTTCCAGACGTGCCATATCTGCCATGACACGAAAATTGAAATCAGTGCAGCCCAGTATACCAGTACTGTCTCCAAATATAGTCCTGGATTTGGAAATGATGGTCGTCAAGATAGTTTTTGAGAGGAGAAGTACAGGTGAATACTTCATCGTTAATGTATATCATATTCTAATATCTAAGTTTTTAATCATAAGCAAAAATACTAGATAACAAAAAATACCGGCTTGGCAAACCGCATGTTTCTTAATATTTCAGAATGAAAGTCCAATATCAATAACTATAGCGATTCAACAAATTTTATGAAATCTTGGCTCCGGTGGATATAACAAAGTAGTTATAAACATAGCCTCAAAAGGCTTGGCTAGATCTTGGATTGTATTTTTTACTTCACATGGAATTATTTAGGTATGAGCTGCTCATGCTGTACAGTAAAATGCTATTTGTACTTTTACATAACATAACCTATCATCTTCAAATAAAGTTCCCCTTCTCCACCATCCAATTTTTCAGGAACTCCCATACCAGGCTGTAACATAAACAAAGCATTAAGTAACTAGATAAGAATCCACTGCCATAAGTCTAAACACGTACTACTTTTAACTCCCTCCTAATTCACACAGTTCTATTCATTAGGTCGTATGGTATTATTGATTGATGTCTAATAGAATTCTACCATCCCTTTCCTTTGCAGATAAGGCTTGTAAAGCCTCTTTAGCGTCTTCAAGTCTAAATCTTTTCCAAACTCTGACTTTCAATTCTGTAGCCATATCGATAATATCTTTGAATTCTTTTCTTGTGCTACCATTAGAGCCTATTAGCTTTATCTGTTTACGATATAGAGACTGAATGTTTAATTTTACCTCTGCACCAGTTAGACCACCAAATGTCACCCACCTACCATTATCACCAACACATGAAAAGCTATTCTCCCATGTATTTACACCAAGAGAATTTAAAACAACATCTGCCATTTTGCCTTGAGTGATATCTTTGACTTGCTCTACTACTTTATCATAATCACTAATAATATAATCTGCTCCAAAATCAGTCTTTATCCATTTATCCTTAGAAACTGCAATAACCTTTGCCCCCATTTTCTTTCCAAATTGAACTGCCATCATACCAGTATTTCCTGATGCGCCAAAAATTACCAGAAACTCATTTAATTTTAGAGATGCTTCTCTTAGTGCACGATATGGTGTTTTAGTAGTTGTAGCGAGACTTGCTGCTATATCCCATTGTACATTATCGGGTATTTGAAATACATTTTTTTCTGCTACAGAGATATAGTCTGCAAAACCACCATTAGTAATAACACCTAATATTCCAGCATTTCTGCATAACATTTCATAGCCACTAAGACACATATCGCATGTTCCATCGAATATGCTGTTATAGACAACCACTTTGTCACCTTCCTTTAGAGTTGCTACATGGTTTCCTACTTTTTCTATTATCCCAGTTAATTCTGCTCCTGGGATATGTGGTAATGGTTTAACTCCTGGTATATTAGATACTGTAAGATAATCTATCGGATTCACACCTGCACACTTTACTTTTATTAATACATCGTGATCTGTTATGGTTGGTTGTTGAACATTTTCTTTTACGTCTATATTTTCTAAACCTTGTCTTTCAAAGATAGCTGCTCTCA
Organism: Nitrososphaeraceae archaeon; assembly: GCA_025935105.1. Taxonomy (GTDB): domain Archaea; phylum Thermoproteota; class Nitrososphaeria; order Nitrososphaerales; family Nitrososphaeraceae; genus Nitrosopolaris. The sequence goes on along the minus strand of JAICVW010000467.1, from coordinate 864 downwards.
TAAATCATTACCTATCGTATCACACTATTAAAGAAGATGATGAATCTTGTTTTACATCTGGCTCCGCCGAATTTTTGAACTGTCTTGTTCTTTAGGCATCAATCTATTCAATTGCTACTATTTCCAAGAGAAGAAAAACACTAATCTTCCAATTAGATGCATATCAGACGAGCCACTCGTACATTAGTATTCACGGACGTCAGAATGGAGATCACTTCCGCTGCAGACCGAGGTTTGATACAAACAGGTTCTGGGAAACCCTGCAGAAATTGAAAGTATATTTGTCAAGTCCCTACGGTAAAATTGGGGAGAGCTACAAGTAGAAGGGATCATCAATGGCATGGGTAATAGTAATGGACTAAGATCAGCTTTTTGGGCCGAGACACCCTCAGGCAAGTTTGAAGAGCTAGCTGATGTAAAAACGAAAAGAATCTCCAAGGGAAATGAGACAACATACAAAGCAAAGATAAAACTAAAGAAAGAATGATACTACGCGGATATAAGTCTAATTGATGATCATGGGCTCATTGATAGGCTTGTTATATACTATGGGTTGATTGAAAAGTATATCAACAGTTATACAAGAGAAGGAGAACAATGCAGCAGCCATTCTTTCGCTCTTTTGACCTCTTCTATCACTAATTCATGGCCACTATTTTGCCAGTAAAGTGATACTTTGGCACCTGACTTTTTGAACAAATCAGCAAGCCTCTCTGCATCTTGCTTTGGAACTATTGGATCATATGTTCCTGCGGAGATAAAAATATGCTTGTTGTTAAGATCTGGCGGCACCAGTGGTACAAGTGGCACCATGGCACGGAATAGAATAGCAGCAGAAAGGATTTCTGGATGAAGCAACAACAT
>JAICVW010000359.1 GCA_025935105.1 Nitrososphaeraceae archaeon | reverse complement strand
CTGAATTTGAGGGAGGTAGGTAAGCCATTTATTTTTCCAAACCTGGCCTCTTTTCTCTGGCTATTAATTTATGAGGCGGCTTCATATAATTTAAGTAAAAGTTCCACTAAACTTGGACGACTAAATATTTAAATGAACCAATGTAAATGCTAGAGCTTGTCCAAAATCGGTTTAATATCTGACACACACGACAATATTGAGAACATAGAGAAATCGATGAGGGTCTTTAAGGAGCAAGAAGCATGTACGGTAATTCATGCAGGAGATTTTGTTAGTCCTAGTACAATACAAGCATTCCATGAGGTAAAATTAATTGGAGTTTACGGGAACAATGATGTTGATAAAGATGGAATAAAAGATGCATTTAATCTTTTAGGGGGGACTATCACAGGTGACATATCCGAATTAAATGTTGATGGGTCGGATATTGTGGTTTATCATGGAACTCAACAGGAAGTAAGTGAAAGCATGATTCATTCTGGAAAGTACAACATTGTGGTTTGTGGTCATACTCATCGGATACAAAACAGTATGGTCGGCAAGACCTCAGTTATTAATCCAGGAACAGCTAATGGCTGGTTCTTTGGATTTGGGGCAACATTGGCGATTCTTGACACCCAGTCCTGGTCTGCCGAGTTTATTAGACTATAATCCCAGCATACCGCCGATCGCACGGTTTTACGGCAATTTTCTAACCCCAAGCAATTCTTCATTTTTAACGAACATAGTCAATGAACCATCGAAACAAAGTATCGATACAAAGTTATATAATCCCCACCGAATTCCCCTCGGCTTCTCTAAAGTTGGGTCTTTAGTTGCTCACTTAGCCCATTACAAACCGTACCATTTAGACACAAATCAAAAAAGGTATCTAAACCGCAGCTAGCTCGTATTGTTGGAACTCTATATTGTGTTGACACCTGCCTTCAAACCTCCTTTTTTGCATTCTATTAAGTACTCCCTCCCCCTTTTAGTACTTCCAGTTTTTTAGTTAGAACAATCCAATTCTTAAAAATTGGATATACTTTGGAGAGCTCTAAGTGATAAATTGTTTCGAAAAATTGTTTTAGCTAAAGATCATAACTCTGAAGGTAGAAAATATTGTAGTAGATGTGAAGTGCATTTTCTTCCTGAACAGACTCCATGTGTTTGTTGCGATATCGCGTCAATGAGTAAAAAAGATAAACGAAAGTTAAGGCGGATGAGGCAGAAAAGAGCAGAACAAGATAGAATAATCAAATTCATCAAAAAAGGGAAAGACCACCAGTCGAAAGCAGGATAACAAATGATGTGAGAAACGATTTTGTTATGTGACTTTACTTCGCATTACGATTTGCGACTTGTCAACGATTTTTTTAGGAGTATACCTACCCAATATGGCGAGATTTAAGTAATGTAACATTACATGGTTTATTTTGAATACTACAGTAAAATCACGAGGCGATATCGGCGGATTGACCGTGATAAAAAAATCATAAGATTAAGCGACACATTGAAAAAGGTAATTATATGAATTTCATCGGAAACAAGCCAACAACAAGAGTGAATACAAGTTATGACAATAAAAATTAGAAGGTGTGTAGACTTCACTGATCTTTTGCAAACTAACCTTCGCAAGCGATACGAAGAGAGAAGAAGAAATAGTGATTCGGCAATACATGTTTCAGATATTCTGCCTTCTAATTGCATTAGAAAACAATTCTATTCTCGGAAGCTTCCTGAAATGGACCCAATCACCAGCGAATCAGTTCATCATTTTGTAAGAGGAGAGGCCAGTGAATTTATTATAACTAATTTGGCCAACATTGGCGTTGCCCAGTCCGAACTCGAAATGGAAGGATTAGTTGCACATCCTGATATCATGTCAGAAGAAATGACCGGCGAAGAATTAGAAGAAATTGTGAACGGGGAAGCAAAAAAATGGCAAGGTACAGTGGTTGAACTTAAGGATACAGTTAGCGGGAAGAGGTTGGGCATTACGGATCGTACTTTTACGGCTTATCTTAGGCAGTTACTGTATTACCTAGTTATGACAGGCATAGAAAAGGGAATCATCTCTATAAGATACAATAGCCGAGAACTGAGGTGGATCAAAAGAGATCCAACAGGAGATTATTTCTTCAGACCTCGTAATGGTAGAGAGGTGGGGATAGAAAGTTGGCAAGTGTCACTGCCTAAAGGAGACATTACGAGAGAGATATTAAAGAATGAAATGGTACGACGCAAAGTACTGTTTCTTAAGGCACTTCAGGAAAATGATGTATCTATCCTACCCAGGCTAAATGAAGGTCTAAGGCACGGCAAATGTACTCATTGTCAATTTTATCAAAAATGTATGAAAGAGGATGGCGAAACTGACGATGCTAAAGAGATGGCTAAAGAGAAAGATTTGTTGGAGATAAATGGCGTAATCGATTTTAACTCGATGGAGTTAGCCAGGATCTAACAGAACAAAACAAAAACATCATTAAGGCCAAGCGAAGCTCGATCTATGTTGAGATCTTGGATTGGTCCTCATCAGCTATATTTTGCTTGTGTTTAGGTATAAACTTTGAAACTTCTCAGTCGGACTCTTGTGAATGTGCATTGAATATAGAATCGTTAGCTATAATCACATTGGTAGTGCATAGTTTAAAGTGTCAGCCCACTCCACCGAATTTCTGCATTAGATAGTACATAAGATGAAAGATAAAGTATGCTGTGCCTTAGGGGCTCGATAAAGTAGCGATTTCATATAGCACGGTGGATGGATGATAACGACCTAGACCAGCTCACAACCGAACCATGCGCTAAAAACTGCCAATTAACCAGAAGACATCAGAACTAACAGAGGTCGAGAGCGAAACGTAAGGATCTGTACCTTTTATAATCATCCAATAATATCCTTGCCAGATGCCTTGTAATATCTGAAACACTCAGCATGCCAGCAATCCTATTGTCTGCTTCCAATACCACCAGATGCTTTAGCTTGTTCTTAGTCATCAATCTAGATGCAGTGTCTATGGAATCATAAGACATTATTGTAATTAATGGCGATGACATTATATCCTCCAAGGCTATTCTACTCGGCGCTATATTTTCAAGACAAACCCGTTTGATCATATCACGCTCTGTAATTATGCCAAGAGGTTTTCCTTGCCTATCGATTACAATTACCGAACCCACACGGTTATCCTTCATCAACACCGCAACATCGTAAGCTGTCCTCCCATGGTCTGCGCTTATGGTGATAAGATCTCCTTGTGAGGCTATTTCACTGACAGTGCTCATACAAGTATTAATTAACTACTTGTTCTTTTAAACTGTATTGATAAAAATTAATCTTTTGGCAATTATCGGCTAAGATGATAGGGGTGTTTTTAATATACGAGTCTATAAATTTCATTAGTCAAGGTATTCAAGAAAGGGATATCATAAATAGATGTCTTTGTTGTTGATTATATCTGTGCAAGATAGAATGGGTCGACAATAGTGAAGAATTTGAGACGGATCAGCCTGTCAGAGATGATAGTGTCAAAAGAAAGTGCAATTTGACTACATACGGCATTCTGTTTGTTTTTTATTAAATGCATCCCTAAGGAGTTTAACGTAGCTCTTATTCGCGGAAAAAGTAATACCTATTCTAAATTCATTGTCGCTAACTATTGCTGTTTCGTTTTGTTATGCCCGCGATCCACCATCATTTCCTCTATGCTGGCGTTAGCTAACTTAAGATCTCATAGATTCATAATTCGTATCTCTGATGGGTTCTAGCTTCTGAAACACTAGAACTACCGGTAGAGATTGCTCTGTATTTTGATCGATCCTGTCTACGTACTAGGAAAATAATAGTTTCCTAAACGAGTGAAAGTCAGATACTAATACAATTATTTTATGTGTCTAGTCACAAGTACAAATGTATCAAACATCATCATCGTTCGCTATTGGATAGGCTAACATCCATGATTCATTCAAGCTATTGTAGGAACACATCATATTCTCACACAAACCTTAATCGATAGATATTATGATTGTGGTAAGTTAGATTTCTTGCTTTGCAAACAATAGACAATGGTGTGTAAACAGGTGATTATACATCCGGCTTGCATACTTAGTG
>JAICVW010000617.1 GCA_025935105.1 Nitrososphaeraceae archaeon | reverse complement strand
TGACATATCCATGACGTAAGATATACAGGTCAAATCTGCGCCGTTTACCATATCACTCACGTAGACCATAGATATCTGATGTGTCAGTCTCATCGGGCTGGTTATGCGAATTTTGAGTTGATGAAAACGATTTACCAATTTAATGTTTTCTTTGCCAGGAGTTTTATGAGCGTGCCAATGCTGATTATGTGTGCCCAAAATGATATTCCTAATGATATAGCCCTACTACAGTTCGCGATTATCTCACCAAAAGTTTTTATCAGATCTCTTGATCACATAAATAGCTTGGCCAAAAGCACTGCAGGGATAAATTTGAAACGAAGCGAAGAATCCTTTCTTAAGGAAAATGAGGTTTGCAGAGTCGCTACTTCACACAACGATGTTCCTCATGTTACAACCGTCAATTACTGCTACATAGATAATTTCATATACTTTGCGACTGACTACGACACTAGAAAGTATAGAAACCTTGAGCAAAACAGGAACATAGCAATTATTATTGATTCTTACAGCTCATCAGTAAATAATCAAGCGGTGATAATCCAAGGCGTGGTGGAGTTTGTCGAAAGGGGAAACGAATTCGTAAAACTATACCAAATCTTCGAAAGCAGGTTCGATTGGGTCAGAAATGACCCATGGAAGGAAGCGGAGGCACCTTTCGTAAAGGTTATTCCAAGATCCAAAGCTAGCTGGGGGTTAAATTGATTAACTTCCTGTTACTTCAGTGTCTCTTTCCTAATTCCTTGTGGTAAATGAGTTGTAATGATATTGCGATACTTGAAGTACTAGGAAGAACCACAGGATGGTTAGTAGGATTAAAGAGTTGAATTGCAGTGCTTAGATTTTTAGAATACTGGCTTGTATAATTCAGTTGAGGCTGAGTATTCATGTTATTCACTAAACCCATCGGAGAGGCAGTATTATTTTGACTATTTGATAAATCTAAACTATACATACACGTTGAGCCCGGCTTAGACAATGCATTTATTGGGAGAAGGGGATAGGATTTGTTGTTAACAAGAATTTGCAAGGTGGACTGGGATTTATTACTACACGGCAGCTTGGCATAAATATTGCCGCCAGCAATAAACGTCCTATCTCCGAAATAAAGGAGGATAAAATCCTTTGCCGGTATATTCTGGTTTGCCAATTGCGTAACTCCTGTGTTTAGAATCACACTGGTCGTTCCACTAGTGGTTTGGTTACTGCTCTTTAGGCTCTTTGACGTGCTGTTCCGTATTTGATCAATTGCGGATGACAGCAAAGCCTTCGGACTCATAACTGAATTTATAGTATCAGTGATATTTGCGGGGGTTTGATTTGGAACGAAGGTATTAGCACCAAAACCTGCTCCAACTGTACCATTTATACTGGGGCTGACACGAGTTGTAGACTTGTTTTCTGTTAGTGTGGCTTTCAGCGGCCCCTGTTGAGAAGGGGCAGAAGTTGTGGTCGAATTATTCAACAGATTTTTGAGTATGCCACTGTTATCTGTTTGTGCAGAAGCTTCTATCAACAATCTGTCATTTACCGTAACTAATACTAGAATAATAGTAAGGACTATAGATGTTAGAACCCGCTTCATTATTGATAGGGCTTGTTAATTTGACAGTCCAAAAAATGGTGGGTTATATTTTGTTGATATTTCTCTCATATACTTTGATCATAAATCTGATGTAAAGAAATTGGAAGCATTAGTAAAAATGCTCGTATTTTGTAAGTGATTAGTAACTAAAAGATATTTCTGCTATAATCGACCTTGCTTCTACATTCAGGTTATTACTTCCAAATGTTTGTTAATGGTCCCCCATCAATTTCGAGGTTTCTAAAAAGCAATAAATGAAGCAATAGCTTATTTCATGTTTATTAATAGTAGATAATTGTCTGATGAATGGACGAAGTTTGACGTATAATTTGAAAATTTACAAATCTTAAACAAGATCTTCCAAAGCATGATATTTTCAATCTGTATCTACCTAATTGTCCTTAAGAATTGTCCTAATGGAAGATGCGACTCAAGCGGTTTCAGTCCGAGACAGAAGACACAAATAATTTTATCATACAAACTTATATTATTTATATGTAATTAATTTTTATTGTCGAATTTGCACGTTTGCAAGGAATGGTTAATACAAATACTTTAATTTTGTTAATTCTCAACTTTAGTATACTCCCCATATTGCTTTTTTCAGCAGGTGATTGGACAAACTCGATCTCCTGCCCAATTACCAAGCAGTGCTGTGGACGTCTCTTTGACTAAACGAGGTCAAACCCCACTTGCGAAAATTACCTCTCCTGCAAAGGGAGAAGAGGCTTCAGTCGTACAAGATCTCGTTAAAAACGGGACCTCGGATAATGTTTCTTCGAACCGTAAAGTGTCTGTCAAGCTGTATTTCGTAGACCGTGACGCTTTTCCCAATGGCGGGAAGGGATCGCTAGACTATTCCAAATGGAACTTTACTTTAAC
>JAICVW010000123.1 GCA_025935105.1 Nitrososphaeraceae archaeon | reverse complement strand
GCAGAAAAAAAGACCGGTAGTGTTAACCTAGAGGTAGATCTAGACAACATCAAGGTCGAAAAGAAACCAGGTGCCTCGATGCATGATACTAAATTGATCAAAGGCATCATACTTGATAAGGAGGTTGTTCATTCAGGTATGCCTAAAAGGGTCGAGAAGGCCAAAATTGCATTGATTAACTCAGCTTTAGAAATCGAAAAAACTGAAATGAGCGCTGAAATTCGTATTAATAATCCTCAGCAAATGCAAAGCTTTCTAGATGAAGAAAACAGGATGCTTAAATCCATGGTTGATAAGATAAAAACAGCAGGCGCCAATATAGTAGTATGTCAAAAAGGTATTGACGATATGGTACAACACTATCTCTCAAGTTCAGCTATACTTGCAGTAAGACGTGTAAAAGAAAGCGATATGTTCAATGTATCTAAAGCAACAGGCGGCCATGTAGTAAATAATCTAGATGACTTAGATGCCACGGATTTGGGCAGTGCTGATCTAGTTGAAGAGCGTAAAATTGAAACTGACAAATGGGTGTTTATTGAAGGATGCCAAAATCCCAAAGCAGTCACAATCCTTGTTAGAGGCGGTTCTCAGAGAGTGGTTGATGAAGCTGAAAGATCCGTGCATGATGCTTTGATGGTAACTAAGGACGTTATAGAAAACCCAGAAATAGTGGCTGGCGGCGGGGCCACAGAGGCATACATTGCTAACGAATTAAGAGGATGGTCAAACAACCTTGAAGGAAGGGCCCAGTTAGCAGTCCAGAAATTTGCAGATGCACTTGATTCAATTCCACTAGCCCTTGCACAAAATGCAGGTATGAATTCAATTGATACTATGACTGAATTACGGGAAAAACAAAAGAAAGGGGCCAAATGGACTGGTGTGGATGTCAGAAACACAAAAGTTACAGACATGTTTAAACAGGACGTGATAGAACCTCTTGTCGTCAAAGAACAGATTATAAAGTCTGCAACCGAAGTAGCTTCAATGTTATTGAGAATAGATAATGTAATCGCTGCTGGCAAGTCCAAGATGCCTGCAGGGCCACCTCGTGGTGGCGGAGGAATGGGTGCAATGGGTGGCGGTGGTTATGGCGGTTATGGCGGTGGCGATATGGATATGGAATAAATTGTATCTCACGTCCATTAAAAGTGTCCGAGTCTATTACATTTAAAGATAAAACCATCATAGGGACATTTGCGGGTTAGCCTTTTGTTCATTTAGTCGATTAACAGCAATTGACAGTAGGTCAGATATGTGTTAATAGACACCCAGTGGTCCCATAAAAGAGACAAGAAGAAAATTTGTTTATTTATAGATTAAGGCCCCTCGATATGTACGACCTGTCATGATTGGCTTGTGGGATCTTTTAATCTATCAGGACGTCCACATCAGGCGAGTAAATTAAATTAAATCTAATCAACCTAATCATCATTTTCAGTTGAAAACATTCCTACCAAATCATTTAACTGCTGTATAATGCGATTTTGGCCATCAGCTTTCTCTGATTCATATATACGATTGATATGTCTAAGTATGTCCTGTAACCTCCTTGACCTTGTCTTTGTATTCCTTTGTTTATTGCCCTGTAACCTCCTTAACCTTTTCCTTTTTAATTTTGTTTCCTGTTTACGAGATTCATCATTCATAATCCATCATCATATATTGCACAGGTTCATTTGGTAGCATGTTTGATTAATACGTAATGCAATACTAGAGGCCACTATATTAGAATTCCGCAACTATCTGAATAGGTAGAATAATTTCCAAAAAGAAATCGGAGAATTCCAGTCTGTTGATGTATGCTAACTCTAGCCTTCTAACTTGTAGAATGCAGATGACAGGGTACGATCTCTTCCTCTATCTATGTACCTGAGTTGCAATCTCTTCACTAGCCTTACTATTACATAAAAGTTCTGATTTTGACTCTAACCGGCTAAGTTAGTAAGCAATATACCTTATACTTTATTTACCATAACTGATTATGAGTCGATTATGGTAGATCTAATTTATGGTCGTGGAATAACTGATCTTGTTCGTGAGATGCCTTTTTATATCAATATTTTTGTGAAATACGCCAGCATCAAACTATTTAATGCAAAACCACCGATATATGGATCTGTAGATATCATTAATGTATGTAATTTGCACTGCACGCATTGCTACTGGTGGCTTAATAGAAAGAATGACAATAGTGATTTAAGTGCAGAGCAGTGGCAAGCAATGATAAAACAAACAATAAAAAAGAATCATCTCTTCGTTGTGACGCTAGTTGGGGGTGAACCAACACTTCGTCCAGATGTGATTCAGGTTTTTTGTGACGAAATGCCTAAACGAGTTTGTGTAGTCACAAACGCAACTTACCCTCTGAAGAGATTCAACAATCTCTACTTTTACTGGGTATCAATGGATGGGACGGAAAAAGTTCACGATAAGATCAGAGGAGAGGGTTCTTATCTAAAGACTAAACAGAACATTTTAGACTATATCGCAGGTCCTAATCGCAATAATAAACCAGCATTGAAAGATATCTGGATTTCAATGACCATTAATTCTTTGAACTATGATACCATTGAAGATTTAACAGAGGAATGGATTGGAAAAGTGAACAAGATAGGATTTCAATTTCACACTCCATTTGTTAAGGGCGATCCTTTATGGCTGCCTTTTGGGGAAAAGCGTGATAAAGTGGTCGACAAACTTGTTATGCTGAAAAACAAGTACCCTAACTTTGTGGTTAATGGGGTTAAGCAGCTATTACTGATGAAAGGTAATTGGGGTGGCGTTGGTACCACTCCAGTACAATGTCCTTCTTGGGCTATACTTTCATTAGATCATATGGGAAGAGTGAAGCAACCATGCTGCATAGGTAGTGCCGACCGCAATTCACTAAAGCCAATTTGTGAACAATGTGGTCTTGGTTGTTATTCTGTACTTGTGGCTTCGGGCATTAAAGGAGGAAATGTATGAAACTTGGGTATGTTTTGGCTAACAATTTTTGCCTATCCTACCAGTCTTCTACGAAACGTACAAGTGAGAGCTGATGAATGATGAAGAATGCTCAAGTACATGTTCAGCAAGCGACTTTCGTACATCTAATGGTTCTAAATGGCATTTGGACCCATTAAATACCAACCTATATATAAGTTGAATACTATATAGTACATGACCTAAAATGGTAGATAATAAATTCAAAAATGACATATCCACTACAACCGAATCAACTGAAGTAGCTAACCTTTATGATACAGTAAAGCATAACAGTCTTAGAATAGTAGACGAATTTACAAAAGCTCAACCACAATTTACACAATCTGTCTCTAATCTACAGCTTGAGTGTATTGCTGCAGCAAAGAATACTTTTCAGAATGTAGTTTCAGCTCAAAAAATGTTAGCAAGCAACGGAAACTCTCCTATAGTAACGCCATCATACACGGAGGAATTTGTGAAGCAATCAAATGAGATCACCGAGAACATAGTCAGAGCAGTTCATATTAACAACCAGTTGACTGTCAACGCGATACATGTAGCGGGAGAAAACTTCAGGACTCTTAATCGAGCAATCGAGTCAGGGACAGAATTTAGTAACAACGCAGCAAAGGGTTGGAATACATTCCTAGCGGTGCAACAACAATACCTTCACGAACAATAATTTTTTATTCTCGTTATTTATGAATTTTAGATATAAATGACTCTAGGACATAATTTGTATCCTCATTCTTAGATTAATTCTGTGTGATTCGTTCCCTAGCATGTGTAAGTCTCTGATTTTATATCAAGAGCTAATTACCCAAGTGACAGCTCAACTATCACCATATTCCTGTATAAGTTCACTGGACCGTGACCAAAGCTAGCATAATGATTGTTTACTGCAGCAAATCGCCAACTTGGTAGGTTTTGTCCTATAACGTTCTTAATATTTTCAGCCCATTTTTGCATCTTAGCAACCTATCAATTTGGATCCGACCAGGGTTCTTATCACATATGCTTCTATCTCCTAGCAATAATAAACATACATACATACATACAAAGTTAGTCTTATGTCATATTATGTGGGTTAGGCTCTGTAGAATTATTCCTGAGATTGTGCTAATTTGGGATCATAGTTTACAGAGGATCGCGTAAAGTTACCTATCTGATCTTTCACTGCTTTATCCGAAACTTCTGTTGTTATGAGCATTATGTCCTTTTTATCATTGAAATCCTATGAGGATGTTGAGTGTGTTGTCATCTTGTCCCGCCTGCAATTTTATCATGTATTATGCGTCCCAACCCTAGTTTTGTAATCCCTCCTCAAAACTTTTGAGTTATGGCTGCAACCCAGCACACTGTACGCCAACCTCCCCAACTAGGCTCCAAAAAGAACAAGAACTCAAGATGTCCTGCAAGTTTAGCTAAGTTGAATTAACCGATTTTGTTGGTCTAATTCAGTCATTCTTTTTAATCAACTATCTCTATTAGGTCAATGTCCTCAAGAATGTCTGAATTACTACCATCGTCCCATTTTATTACGTAGATGGTATTCCAGGGATCACTATCTAGATATCTGACTGTGCCCGTATCTCCTTTTTTTTATGTTAGTATAGGGATCGCTAGTATGAATCAGTTTCACTCTATCACCAGCTTTTGGCCTTTGCATAATTACTATAGGTGTCTACCAATACTTAAGCGAGCGAGACACGATACCGGCCAGTGCGAGATAGTAGTCGACAGCGACAGCAAGCTAACTTCGCTAGCCTATAATCATGAAGTAATATTTCTACTTTATAAGCGACGCCGTAGTTAGTAGTATTACCATCTATCCATCTAACACAGGGGGTAGATGGGCGCATATTGCGAACTGGCCGGCTTCTCTAACCATCGGATTAGCCAAGCCAGCTCGCAATTAATATTAAGGGTTATTTATGCTATTATCTAACTTATTTTAGTGTAGGGAAGAAAGATGCATGCTGGCCAACACACACGCATATCTGAATCTATTATCTAATTGAGGAACTAACTCTCTAAGTTGCTCTAAGCCCTCCTTTATTTGCAAAGATAGATGAAGTTGCATCAAAATGACTATGGTTTTTTGGATAGTGGAAGCATAGCTTCAAAGAAGTAATCCAATTCATTATCAATATCCTTGAGTCTTTTATCTTGCGTTATCGCCTTGGGTAATTTTGCTGTGAATTTGAAATTTTTTGGACTATTCTTGGCCCATCTGTTAGCCATAAAGATGTTAGGTCTCCTGTAGAATGTGTACACGATCAAACATGTTTGAGTAGTACTTGAGCCACTTGGTATTATCTAAACCTGGAGGATAAAATGGTCCTCCCAAGATATATAGCTCCATCCTGAGCACCCTCACTTTTCTCCCCTACAAATAAATTAAATTAAATTAAGATACCAGCACCACCAATGGTGGCCACATCCTTCTGTGCTGGCTTGGCTGAGTCAAGCTTTTTTGCTAATTCAACTAATTTTTGATTGGTAAGAATGCGGTTCAATTCGCTAAGCAAGCTCAGAAACAGCCTAATTACTGTGCCTTTCTTTTTAATTCCCGTTCAAGCACCATAATAGACAGAGCTATATAATTCCGGAAATTATTGGCATATTATCATCAACTATTTCTGGTTACTTACCATGTTTATTTTACTTTATCTTATTCACACAAGTATCGCAGTATCTTTCAAGAAGTGTAACACCTTGGCCGAGATTTAATCTGAACAAAGCTTCTTGTGTTGCTGGATTTCCACAAGTGATACAATATTTCCTTTTATCCATGGTTACACTTTTGGGGGAAGCATTTATTTTTATAGCTGATATTGATATTAGTGTTCTTTGAATCATTTCTTATTTAGAGAAAGCTCCATGAAAAACTTAAGCACTCAGTAATACCCTTGTCTTAGCAATAGAAAATCTTTTCATAGAGTAATAATTATTATCTTTCTTCTATATATCTCAATATCCTTCTACTTTCAATTCTTTGTTTTTATATTTGCTTTTCCTGCTCTTCAATACACATAACGACAATCAAATTGTAGTCAATGGCGCTATGGTAGGTAGACATCGGAATCATGCTTCCAATGCATATAAAGTCATATGGTTAATACAAATTAGTCCTTACACTATCTGGCTTCTCACGTTACACATACTTCTCTGCCTTGTCTTGCCATCGATGTAGCTGCCATTTCAGTTGGAATATACAGTGTGTCTTTGCCTGAGCCTACTCTCTCCATTCGTAATGTTCTATAGCCTTCTTTGAGAGATAGGGGTTTCAAAGTACCAAGAAAGGTACATGTAAACACTGGTTCAAATGAAGAAAAAGAGGAATTCAAAAAGAGCAAAGGTGATTCTATGATAGATAATCTATATAAGGGATTTACCGCAATATGTAGATGAATCGTTCTTCTTCTTTGACAGTTTTCTTAGAAAAGTATGGATATTCAAAAATACAAGGCCTGTATTCAGAATCACAGGTTCACTCACATCAACAGTCATGTCTTTTTGGTGCTGAAAGTCTTGATGGAACACAGCTATTCAGACAGTACAATCATTTCAACGGAAACACATTCCATAAATTCTTAAAGCAGATCCATCACATATTTCTAAAATGTTACTTATTCTTAGATACGGCACCCCCACACTATAAATCTCATAAAGTAAGGACATACTTCGAAGAGCATAAAAATTGTCTAAAACTAGTCTATCTTCCGACAGCATCACCAGAATTCATGGTACTGGAAGAGTGCTGGAATATATCCAAAAAAGATCTGTTAGTATTAACATTACAAGTCATTTAGAGATTTCAGAACTAAAGTAGGACAGTACTTTAGAACCAAAAACTTTGAGTTTAACATGTGTAGGTATCTAACAGTATATGACGGTTAGAGAATTTATGCTAATTGGTGTATGTTTGTAGCTTTATGATGATCCAATAGTTATGGATGGTCAATATCACCACGGTTCTCTGCAGGGCACGAGGAGGTAATTTCAGAAATCTAATAAATTATTATAACAGTAAAAAGCGGCCTTACTCTATATATATCGTCATGGATTACGCTTCGCAAGTGATTGTTGTTATCATTCGTCTGTATGGAATCAATTATTCGTTTAAGGTCGTATCTACAGATGAGACCGTAACCTTCATGACTTCTCTATTGAGTTTGCTGCATTGTGTTGCAAT
>JAICVW010000597.1 GCA_025935105.1 Nitrososphaeraceae archaeon | reverse complement strand
TTTAGTCCATTCTTCGTGGGTTGCCGGAAGAGCTCCCTCACGTTGTGTTCGCCCAGTCGTTACATCACCCTTTCGCAACACTAGAATGAATTCGTGCATAATATTAGCTCTGTAATACTTTGGATATGGGTTGATTACAAAAGAACCATATCTGTTGGTTCCCCCAGTCACTTTGTGCCAAATAATTTCCTCATGTAGGTTCCATTTGCCCGGCGTCCGAACCAGCCTGGATAAAAGTATGTGTGGTAGTGGCAGGATACTCCCATTAACCACCTCATTGGCAATGACGATACAGCAATATCCGCCGTCTTTAGTAACCCGGAAAACCCTATCATTGAAAATTTCAACCATTTCGTCGAGATAATCTCCTGTCTCAACAGTGCCACGCCCACGGTAATATTCCCCTTTTCCACTTGCATGCATCTGATAATCGATTGCATTCCGATATGGCGGAGAGGTGATAGTCAATTGAATTGAATTTGGAGAAACTTTTTTCAATGCCTCTTTGCAGTTGCTTCCAATAATGATATTTTCTAGATTTTGCTGTACCTGCATCGATGATAACTCGTCAATATGTCCATATTCTGAATACTCTAAAATAATCGACTTTCAGATAAAAAATATTCGCCAGCAAATCCTGATGTTACTCACTTCTCAATGATATATTCGTCAACTTCTGTTCCAAAATGTCGCCCACCTTTGGGGCTAACAAAGCCAAGTAATTCATCTCCAGCCCGCACCTCGGTTACAGGTATCAGTTTCGATTCAATACTCATAAGCGCTATTGTTTCAGCATTTTGCAATATCACTGTGCCTATTTCTCCATTCATTATTCCCTTGATAATCTTCAAAGGTCGAGTTTCTATCTTTGCTCTTCCTACGATAGTACGCCTAGACAATCCCTGCTGGTTTAATATAAGAATTTCCATTCCTGACTCGATTTCCGATAAATATTTAGTCTTACCACCCGGAATGAGAGTATAACAATAAACTGCACCAGCATTTACCCTAAATGGCCTCGGAGATGTAAATGCAGAGCCTTCCGATTCATTGTGTACAAAAAACATGAAATTTGATTTGCTACCCACTAGCATTCCTTCTCCCTTACTTAGCATGGATGCAGTATCCACGCAGACTCGTTCTCCGCTGCCAAGTTCTTTAACTTCCAAAACCTTGATAGATTTGAGATCTAGAGTGCCGATATTATGGAGTTGGCTTTGTGACGCCTCTACTTCGGTAGGATCGTCCGTTGATAAAATAACACCATCGACCCCTAGCTCCAAAATCTCAAACATGGTTCTAACCTCAGCTTGACCTTTAGCGAGTGTGTAAACAACTGTTCCAGATTTATGCAGTCTAGAAATTATGTTCTCTAACGGGATAATTTTCCAATTTTTCGGATCAACAATAATGAAATCCGCTCCTGACTCTGAAGCTAAAATAACTTCCTCGATGTCTTCGTTGCCGAAGACTTTACTAGAAAAACCTGCAATTTTGTTAATTGCCTTTAAGCTTTTCATCTCATCGACTGAATTGCAAATGATCATATCTGCATCTCTTGATTCAGACATGGTCTTGAATCTACTATCAGAAACCAATTTTGGATCCAGATTGAGAATCTTGATATTCTTCAACTCCGACAAGAAAGACGGCAACTTTGATTTATCGACGGCCGGGTTAACAATTATTTCTTTATCTTTTGTAATTATCAAGATGGATAATGGCCTCCTGAACGTTCTTGCCTTTCAGAATAATTTCGCTCAAAGCATGAATAATTGCTGGTGGATTTACATGTTGAAATATATTTCTGCCAAACGTGACACCAATAGCCCCCGCTTTCATTGCTCCAGCGCACATTTCGATTAAATCCTGATCAGTTTCTGATTTAGGCCCGCCTGCTATTACTACTGGAACTGGGCAACTTTTTACGACAGGTTTGAACGAATCAGTATCCCCGGTGTAGATAGCTTTGATCAAATCTGCTCCTGCCTCAGCCCCAATTCTTACAGCATGAGCTACAACTTGTGGATCATATGGGTGCTTGATATTTTCACCTCTAGGATACATCATCGCTATAAGAGGCATGCCCCACTCATCACATTTGTCGGAGATAGAACCTAAATCATGTAACATCTCTGATTCTTCTTTTGCGCCAATGTTAATGTGGACAGATACGCCATCTGCACCGAGTCTGACTGCTTCTTCAACACTTCCAATCAAAACTTTTTTGTTTGGGTTAGGACTCAAAGCTGTGCTACCTGACAAGTGAGCTATCAAGCCGATACTTATGGGGGCAGGCATCGTTTTGATAATACCTTTGTTGACTAGAATGCATGTGAGGCCTGCTTTCTCGCATTGATAGATCACACCATGAATATTTTCCAGCCCGCTAATGGGGCCACTGCTGATTCCATGATCCATCGGAACACATAGCATTTTACCATTTCTCACGAGCCTCGCAGTTCGGAGCTCCTTGCCGCAAACCATATATATCAAAGCCATTTCCTAACCTACTTAAAAGTGATTGTCTCAAGGGCACTAGTAAAGTCCCAATTCACGTAACGTTAATAAGATTAAATAATTTGGAAGTAGATCAGTATCTAGTTGCA
>JAICVW010000177.1 GCA_025935105.1 Nitrososphaeraceae archaeon | reverse complement strand
TCTGATCACATAATAGTGTCATGACCAGTTGCCAATCAGCCAGTAGCATATCAGCTTTATATTGTTTGATGTGTAAGATCAAAAAGTTAGCAAATATGGGTGAAGAATATTCCGGTCTCTTATAGTAGTGGTCAGCAAGGAGGAATATATGCAGATAGTGGAGGTGAACATAAGGATATAGGTACGACCTCGAATAAGTCATTAGCAGAAGGGAAATATCAGGCACAAATAGATGACTTGATTAATCACCACAAAGAAGATACCAAAAAGGTATATTCTAAATATGACAGACAGAAAGAGTTCATCAGCATAGCAGCTCATGAGCTAAAGTCTCCAATTACTCCCATACTAGGAGTATTAGAATTGATGGAATACGAGTTTGAAGAGACGAATAAAAAAGATGAAATTGTCCTCAAGAAGGAGCGTTTTGATACAATCCTTCGGAATGCCAAAAGATTAGAAAGACTAGCTTCCGAGCAACATTACATAGGTTTTGAGACGGATATCTGCACACGAGTTCAAAATAATTATTACATCGTTTTTTGATAATGCCTGTTTTTCTTTTCTTATTATCCTAGGCATCTTCACTTTTAGTTTAAATTTTCTTGGAATCATATCTATATCGTGATATTCGAGAAAATTTTTAGCCATTATTACGTGTTGTTTCGAAGTGTTAGGTGAAAGATTATGAAACTGTTGTAGATATTGGATGAATGTAATCAGTACCTGGTATGGATCTGTATGTCCTTGTTTGATCTTTTCTATCAGATCATCTGCAAGAATTTCGTATTCCCTAAATGAAAAGGAGTTGAAAATGTTCAATCTGAATCTGCAAGTGCGTGCTGTCCCAGGATTGCTTGCTTCTATATTATCGATGTATGCATCTACTAGTTTGCTATTCAATTAGAGGCGTTTTGTATTCACGAAGATTTATGATTAGTGAACATAAATATTCACTAAAATCGAAACTCAAGATCCTATCTCTAGGAGGCTCGAGTCTTGTCCACTGAGGTTTTAGCGCATCTTTTATTGTCTTTCAATATTAAATCGGCCAGTCATACTTTTTAAATCATTTGTTAATAGGTTATAGATGATGTAAAACTGACTTAATTTTAGTCTACTATCCAAAATTACGCATAAAACTGTCGATGATAAATTTAGCTAAATAGATCTCTTTTTCAAAAATAATCCTGCAATTATAAACAAATATGAAATGGGAGAAAAGGAAATATATGATATTTAGAAGTATGGATTACATGAGCGCCAATATACATGGTATACCGAAGCATGTATATCACTAGGACTAGTGCACAGATTGCACTCTTCATTTGAAAAGAGTATAGTTGAAAGAACGATTGAATATCTGGAAAGTAGAGCTGAAGTAGTTGATGACTACTATTCATATATGAGTGCTCGATTATGTAATCTTCGACATGTTCACATTATTTGTATATGCATAATAGCATTGTCAAATTCAGTTCTAAATTTGATAATATGACAAGGTGGATGCATTAGCTAACAGAACTGCTAACAACATACATAGGTTTTAATACTCAGGCATGATTAGATTGATACGGATGTTTCTATTGGATATTCTTAAGCATAGTACACATAATGAAAATATCTGCGATCTATGTGGCCAAAAATTTGTGAATTATAAGGATTTGATTGCGCACGTGAGACATGTACATCACCATCCAATTATGAAGTGCCATGAGTGTGGTAAAGAATTCATTCATGAAAAAGATAGGCTTCATCACGTTAGAGAAGAGCATCTACAAAAAGAAGATCATCGAACCCATAAATGGGAACATACGAATAAAGCTACGAATCCCCAATCTGATGTTGATGAACATATGCATAACTTTGGAGATAACTTCTAAATCTGACTTTAATTTAACATCAGATCCCTATGAGTTAATGTTTGAAAAACTAACATCACTGCTTATCTGCCTAAAAGTACAGAGCAGTGAGCATGTCGCACTGCGCCGTTTGCGGTGCTTCCCATTAAGAGTCTTTTTAGTCCAGTTCTACCCCTGGTTCCGATGACTATTAGAATGTCAAAATAATAGACCTAATTGAACGTCAAAATAATATCGATGACAAATAAATTTCCATACATCTTTATGTTCAAATCGAATATAAGATTCTACTACACAAATCTAATCTGACTGAAATAATGCGGTCAAGTTTGGCATTAGGCATTGCTGGTGGTATAATAACTTTCATAATAGGAGGAATTGAATTCGTATTTGGAACATTTGTTACTGCTTTTGGAAATGCACATGGACTTGAGGTCATATATCTTACTGGAGTGAGTTTCTTGGCAGGAACTATGGGAATAGTAGGAGGAGCAGTTGGAAAAAAGAAAGGTGGAATAATAATGATAATTGGGAGAGTCCTTGCACTAATAGGAGCTGGTGTATTTGGAATCTTGGGTCTAGTATTGCTAGTAGTTGGTGGTGGCTTGGCGTTCAAGGAGGCCAGTCTTACAAAGCTAAGACAGGAGAAGATTTGAATAATTATAAAAATGGCATAACTTATAAAAGATAAGCGCTATTTATAGCCAGATAATTATATCTTTTGTGTTCGGAAAGAAAGATTCAACTTTTAGGAGGGACCATTTTTGGGGCAGCTGTTCGACAAAAATATCTGATGCTCGCATTGAGCTAAAGGATGGAAAAAATACCATTATTGCTTTCGCTACAGAGTCAGACCAAATCTCAGGCTTGGCTGCTTATACGAAGATACTTGACCTTTCACAAAATCGCTTCCCTGCTCTAATTGAGCAGGATCCGATTAGAGGGTTTAGTTAGTGTTGCTTCGACTCTATAAGAGACCGACATATTAATCTGCTTTGAGAGAGTATTGGCTAGGTGCGGAAATTGAATTGGAACTTTATGAAACTAAATTACCAATAATGATAGTTCAAATGTTGCACCCTAGCTGCTTATCTACTAATGGATTAGCATTCTGCTTATTTTTGGACTATACTCTTCTAACAACACCAATCTGTAATGCAGCTGACAATCCATCGACTACTACCCATGCCTCTTTTATCTTGTCGCCATCAAAATGAAAAACAGTGATACCTACGGTTTCAAATTTCTTATGTGTAGCTGGAATACCACGAAATTCCATTTTATGCGTACCTTCAACAACGAAAGTGGAAGCAACTTTATTATACTCTGCTATGCTATCCACTATTGTAAACCGCATATCCGGAAAAGCAGCACGGTCAGAGGCTATCCATTTCTTAAAGTTTTCAAGTCCTTGCACGTCTTCACCACGAGCGTGATATACAAAGCTTGGTGTCACCAGATTATCAATACCTTCCAGATTTCCTTGGTTGTACGCATCATCAAAAAATTGGCGAGTAATTTGTTTAATTTCTACAATGGACATGTTCAAGTCCCTATTACTGGCACAGAATTTAACTGTTTTCTAGTGATATTGGGCAACTTAATAACAACCTAAACCCATTATCACTACGGAAAAAGCATATTGAAAGTATTATTATATCAGTGATGCCACAGTGGATCAACAAGTACAGCTGCATTTAGAAATTCTTGAATCCTCTCCTATCAATTCACTATTATCTCTCAAAAAGGGGGACTGTGAACAACCTAGTGTGAACAACCGAGTTACAACCAAGTTATCCATCTTGCTGATAATAGATGTACCACGCACCCAACTACGTTGTATAGTAATTTAGCACAGTTTAGTGATATTTCATGTTATTTATGCAATAAGCAAATAATTTTAAGTAGAATCAAATTCAGAACAACTTGATTTGATTAATGTTGTCAACAATCTTGATAATAGTGCACGCAGTTTTTCCAAAAATGGTGTATGGTTTACTGATGCCGAAGGCAGGTATCTAATCTTCCGTGGAGTGAACTTTGCTTCACGTAGTAAATTACCACCCTATCTACCCATTGCTCCGCTTCATGAGAACACTATCGATCAATCTATTCTGAGTAAAGAAATTGAATTGGTTAGGTCAGAATTAGATCTTTTAGAGATTAGGGTTTAATGTTGTTAGTCTCATGGAAAGGTATTGAGCCCAAGCCCAATCCCAACCTAGATGAGCTAAGTATTGAAGGACAACAGTATCTCAGTTATGTAAATCAGATAATAAACGCGTTGTATGCACGTGACTTGTATGTTATTCTCGACTTTCACCAGGATATAGCACACGAAATTTACGGTGGTGACGGGTTTCCTGATTGGGCACTAGCAATCGACGAGAACCATAAACGACCAAAAGCATCTAATCTTAGAGACAGAAAATGGCAGATGGCTTACATGATCAACAAGCTAGTAAAGAAAACCCTTGTCTCATTTTGGAAAAATGATCTCACTAATACAGAATTTGGCTTACAAAACTTTCCAGTAAGAACCCACCTTGAAAAAACCATAGGACAAACAGGGCGATTCTTTAAGTCTCAAACAATTCCGGTGGACATCCTGCGATTATGGGCATAGAGCCTTTTAACGAACCTCATCCTGTTGGAATCCCTGCTAAAGAATTTTGTATGAATATTATCAGAATGTCGAATCTGAAGTCAGAAGGTTCGACGATAAAACCTTTTTGTTATTCGAACCGCGTGTTGATTGGACTATGTCACTACACGAGGGCGAGAAATCCATGCTAGGATCATCTCCTTTTAGCATAAGGCGTACGTTTAACCTAAATTTTATACGCAACGTTATGATTGAGGGAAAGATGGATCCCAAACACATTGTTACTTACCTTCCGTCCATCATTCTTCACTTGACAAAATCGAAAGTCGTGGTGTTCTCTCCTTCCGTTATTATGATCCAATCGCTATAGCCCAGTCACTGGCAAAAATTCCGGACAATATGTACAAGTATGCACATGAATGGCCTGAAATATTTGCTGAACTGGTAGATGCTGCACAAGTGCGAGGGCTTGTTCCATTCCTAACAGAATTTGGTGGAGTTCAGGACGCGGAACTTATTCGGGATTATATAAACCTACATTATCGACAGATAGAATCATTACTTCTCAATTCTACTATTTGGAACTATGATCTTTACAACACTAAAGAGGGCAAAGATAATTGCAATCTTGAAAACTTCTCATTACTTGGACCGGGTAGAAGTCCAAGAAACCGCGATGTTGTAGCTCGTCCATACCCAATGCGTAGCTCGGCAAAACCTACGCTATTATTTTTTGATATAACATCGAAATATGCAACCGTAGTTTTGGAAGGTAAAGTAGTAGACGCTCTTACTATTATATATGTGCCATTTGATTATCATTACGCCCCAGAATTCAAAGTCTGGGCAACAAGTAGTGAGATTGAATGGGATAAACCAAACCAAATCTTGTACTGGTGCCCGGACAAAAATCAAAAAATAAACCAGATGGTAATCGCTAAAGAACAAAGCGATGAAATAAACATCAAAAAATTGCCAAAAGATGTTCCTAATGTACTAGAAAAAATGACATCTATAAAGACTTTTTACTAGGGCTCTACATACCATTAGCCTGCAAGTAAGCTGTACGATTAGACTGTTCTAAATGGTCTGGTTGGTAATATCGGTATAATGGCGATGATGTTTTTGATTTTAGCAGCAGCCCTAAGTTTGAATCAGCTGTGTCTAATCGCATGTAGTTTAGCAAGTTGCTATCATCAGTAGGCCTAAGTATCAGATATAGACATAAGTAATAAAAACGCACTTTGTCCTTTTGAACGAGATAAATATAATGTTGCTATATATTCTGTACTGTTCTATGAGCTATTAAGGATGGGGAGAGCCTGTATGGATTATTTGGAATACAAAGTAATAGTATCCCAAAAGGTATGGAGACAGCGGCTTAAATTATCGATTACCACAATGTTTAACAAAGGGTAATCTACACCCATTAACATAAGTTCATGGACCCTCTCATCAAGTATTTGATGATGTTTAAGCCGAAGCGTCTTGTCCTATAGTAATTTGCAATAGCTGTTTTTAGGTTTGTGAATCTGGGATAAGTTTGATAACAATAGATCACTTTTTCCTTGTCTCCAACATTCTTCTATTGCACTTAAATTAGGTGATCCTTTTGGAAGGAACTCAATAATCATTGTATCGCT
>JAICVW010000486.1 GCA_025935105.1 Nitrososphaeraceae archaeon | reverse complement strand
TTGACGGTAGTAAAAGATTCCATTGATTATCTGTTAGCTCTTCGAACCTCACTATCGTAATAAAACACAATCAAAGCTATAGGTAAACTGGTGAGAAAGTCTCAAGTAGTATGTCAAATTACTTTCCAGATGAGTTCTTAGGTCAATTACAAGAGGACATGACGAAGTAGAATAGATATCGTCTATCGTAATTGCTCAATTTGTTGATAAAATGGTAATAGGCCGTAAATGATACTTGTCTTTTTCAGGTGCTTGATTCCTCCCACTATTAGCTTCAAGGTATTGCAATTATCGAGGATGATAAGTTACCTTCAGGAACAGCAAATAGGAGTGTATTATCGGTTGTTTGGAGGTCTATTTTTTTATCCAAAAGCTCCTCCAATGTAAATCTATACATTTCTTTTAAGAAAAAAGAGTACTTTGCACCCAAATCATGCTATATCATAACATGAGTCATCCCATTATCTTCACACACTTCGCGCCTATAGGGAAAGTCAGGCGGAATAGGAGGTTGACCAAATTGCACGACCTGTTGTACTCCGATGAATGCTTTACCAAGATGATTTTCAATTATTTTTACTACTCCTGATCCGCCGGTAAAGGTGTGGGCAGTAGCATGATAAATGAATAGTACGGGATCTTGGAAATGTTGATCAGCTTCTAAATCTTCTATTATAAGACCTAAGTCCTTTGCCTGATTTCTTCCAATATGTCTATTGTGTGAATTAAATTGTTTATGCCATGATAAGTGCTTCGCTATTTCTTGTGCCTTAACCTTCGCGTCTTTGTGTTTTGATAACATGAACTGTTCAAGCCAAGTCGAAACAAGCTCTTTGGATAAGGCAGTTGCATTTTCACACTGTGAAAGGAGCGCGGGGCCCATATTGAGCAATTATGGGATACCAAACATTTAGATTTTTGGATCTTCGCATTCCTTCTTCGCTCTAACGAATTGGTCTTCTATGGCTTGTGCAGGGACGATTTGCGGCCCTAATTGAGTTTGAAGTGTAATTTGAGGATCTATCGGCCCGATAAACGAATGCTTTCCCATGACAATCCTATTCGAATAGCATGATAACATAGTAGCTGCAGACATAGCTGCATATGGTACTATCACTCGTATATCATTGAATTTGCTTCGTAAATAGGATACAAATGGCTGGTCGGTGATCTTTCATAGAAAAGGCTCATATTGCTCGACTCACCGTCTGGGTATGACCAATCTTGTCACTCGTAAAAAAACCCTGCTTATTTTCCAGGAGTCGTAAGGGCTGGACGAAAGAGTGCGTCTATCTGTGGTGCAAATTTTTGTTCATCAGTTTTTAGTTTTTCAAAATCAGCGAACGCCCTATTCCAATCAGATTTAATGGTTGAGGTACCTGTACAATTAATACATTTATTATTTTTTTCATTTTCTTCAGCTTGTAATGTTCCCAGGTTCGTTAATTGATGTTGACTCTGTGCTTGCGATGTTGGAAGAGACTGTTGGATAGAGGGATTCTGCGGTACTCCGGACTGAACAAGCGTTTGTTGTGGACTCAAATCAATTTGTATTTGCTTCACGTCAGTTTGTAATTCAGTCAAATCATGTTGTATCTCCGTTACATCAGATTGTGCTTGCTTCTTCTTAGCAGCTTGATCGTTGCTTGAACTAGCGGCAGATTGATTCCCGTTAGACGCGGACTGAGCGTTTGGTACAGCAACTACTGTAGAATTAACTATTACGGCGATTATTGCTATAGCAATAATTATTGCTATGCTGATTTCAATCATATCTTTTTCACCGGTAGGAAGTATAAAAACTAGGCTGTTCTACAGCTATCTGGAATCTCTTTTTCAAGAAACCATATACAACACTCGTAGGCATATGAAACATAATGCGCAAACGGTATTTTTTCCAACATTTACTATATATTAAAGCCATCAGAAATTTTTGGAATGCCAATAAGCGAACCAGATTGTTTATCTCTAATACGGTGGAACTGCGGGTATGTCTTTAGATTTCTTACCTGTTTTGTAGTATGCCTTCCATTCCTCTCTACTTTTTAGCCGTAGGGATCGTGCAAAGTTTCTTGCTTGCTGGAAATGCTCTGTACTGCATACTAGTAGCTACTATGACATCACCATGTGATCATAAATCCAGAATAAGCCTCACCATTGATAATCTGAAGATATCTGGGAAATCTTCCACCCTGTGTGTGTTAAAATATTCCACTTTTGAAATTTCAATAAAATTCGTCCTCTAATTGGATTAACAAATGTCTTAACACAGAGTCAATCTTATCTAAATCGAATTATCTTCCTCTGCCCATTTAGATTCAAAATAATTATTACACAAGTTATAAAACGCTTCATTTTCGTTTTTTGTACCATACAGGCCACTACTTTGATCTATTTTTCCGTCTCTATCTGGAAGACAGATCAAAGCTTCTTTCTCATTAAGTAACAATTGTATACGTACATTATCTATACTTTTTCTGAATATTTTCTTCTCTTTCGCAAAATCCTCCCATCTCAATTTTCTAAGCTTATCTTTAATTTCTGGCCCCGAACTATTTTGGCTATCAGTGACTATAAACTCATATTCAACTTTTTTTCTTTTTACTGCCTCAACTGCATAATCTATGTCCTCCAACATTACCTCAGATTTCATAGCCTTTATTCGAGACCGTGCCTAATTATATATATCCTCCTTTTTCATTTGAATATTATTTAAATTTTCGCTATTTTTAATGATCTCTTTACAGTTTCTTTAGATCACCTATTATAACGGCATATTTGCCAAGATCTGCAATAACGTGGTGGTCCATATAATCATCAAAAAAAGGATCTTTGAATTTGAGGTTCTACGCCGCCCCTCTTACTTGTAGGATAAGAGTCGTTCTGGATATTTTCCCCTACTATAGATTTCATATCTGGTTGAGGGTAGGCAATAATTTCCGCTTCTTCTTCCTTCAAGAAATATAAAAATTTAGGTATCTCAATTGGCAGTTCGTTTACCTTTATTATGTCTCCATTAGAAAAGGACCTATCTTCCATCCCATATATCGCAATTTTATTTCCAGAGATGTTAGATGGTAACTTTATAGTCGCATTTCTGGTATCTGGTGTCACAGACCTATTGTAAGAAGCCTGTTGTTTGCAACCACATTCTGGTATTTCTTCGATAATCTCATAATTAGTATGCAACTGGCTTTCCATCACATCAAATTCAGTTTGCTTTGATTCTTGTCTTTTCTTAAAACGTTTTCTTAAAATGTATTTTATAGACCACTTTGTAACAAGTTGATAAATA
>JAICVW010000294.1 GCA_025935105.1 Nitrososphaeraceae archaeon | reverse complement strand
ACAGGCACAGCAGCTCCTCCAGATTCTACCAAAGAAGCTAGTCCTATTACTGGTGATGTTACAGGCACAGCAGCTCCTCCAGATTCTACCAAAGAAGCTAGTCCTATTACTGGTGATGTTACAGGCACAGGCCCTAATCCATCAGAACAGCAGATAACCAAGAATCCTATTTCTGACCAACCGTTGAATGAGGTACAACAATCTGCAATAGAAATCGAGAAAGGCCAAGAAATTCAGCAGGTTGAATATAATACCGATGCTAAATTGAGCGACAAAATTGAAACAGCATCAACTACAGTGTATGAATCAAGGCCTTCTGAAGCCCTCGATGTTATTGAGGATGATAGAGATAGCGTGTCGATTATTCCTGATAAGCCAAATATGGGATTCAATGAGGTGAGCAATGATTTGCAGGCAAACTATTATGGCAATCCATTTATAAGTATGTCAAGATGGCAGCTTTCTTGGATTGAGTTGTATAATGAGTTTACTAAAAGCCTCACTAACTTAAGTTTAAATTGGTTCGATCTTTGTTGCAAATTCTGGCTACCAACAGGAGTCACTGAAAGATCCAGTTAGCCAAAAAAGAATACTCTAAAAGTCCCTATTAACTTTTTGTCCGGTTATATTGACTAAAATAACTTATTACAGTTTATTGCCTGCGTGCGAGAAATAGCAGTATTTGTTAATATTCAATACAACCAATCTAACCTGACTTGGCTAGGGAGATCAGTCAATCACCAATCCGTATTATAAACTGTTCTGGGGCTTGACGTAACTACCCGAATATACTTTGTTATCTCAAAGGGATTCTAAGCCAACCTATGGTAATTGGCGCTATTTTGAATATTGTTGCTTTGGAAATAGAGTTCTTCCTCTCATTCTATTTTCGTTCTTCTTGCTTATACCTCGGAAACACTACATATATGCTCACGTTAAATTTGAGAGCTTTACGTCCAATATTTATAGCAATAATCAAATATCTGGTTATCTCTGTTTCTATAGTACAATAGCCTAACGAAATCTGGGTCTCGCTAGAAACTTAATAAAAGCTATCTGAACAAAAGATATAACGTGATCCATATCATATATTACTGACAGAAAGAATGTCAATCGTTATAGAAAGGCGTGTAACGCCTATGAAGTGCCATAGATGCAGTTGGAGCTGGAATTATGGAGGGAATAACCCTTACTGTGCCAGCTGTCCTCATTGCAGAACACAAGTCTCAATCAGAAAACAAGCCCTACAGACTGGAACATCTCCCCAGATCCCCCAATCTGTAGAAGCACAAAGAACCAATAGAGTTTTGGTGAAACCCTAATGGCTAGATTATCTCTGGAAACCAAACTATATAAATTTACTAGCTTTGTTCATGCGGAAGTCTACGAGTGTCTAACAGAAAATTGTACCGAATGCACCGGCTCATATTCTAACCATGAATACGGAATTCGACTGCACTGCAGTTGCCGCTGTCACAGACGAGAGGATCTTTTGGCAAACTCAGAACTAGACCGTAGAAGCAGGGAGGTAGTGGCATGATAGTAGAGGATTGTTATTTATGTATTACAGGATCTTGGATTAATGACAGAGGCCAACTGATGTTTTCGGCCCATATGTTCCAGCATGATCAGGATTGTCCTAAAAGAGGGAATTGTTCATTTTGGTAGTACCTGTATATGCCAAAATGTGTGTGTGCTGTTACACCTAAGGCGGGCAGGCTGCCCATTATTTTCCTTGTTTTTATGATATATTGTGAGGAAAGTTTAGTTTATGAAGTTAGTAGGCTATTACTACTTACGTTATACTATACTATACTATACATACATAGTCGACTAATCTACTATCATAGTTACAGGGACCAGTTAATAAGCGTGTAAGAGGTGGAAGAGATAGAAATTTGATGCATGATCAGTAATGATATCACTTTCATTTTACCCCGCAACATAACGCCATAATCTAGCGAAAGAACAGCTGGTCAACCCTCCTTCTACTACCATCATGGACAAAATCATACAAACTAGTCCAAAATACACCACTTTGTTAGCAAGGCTCATTCCTTATTATTCACATCACATGTCAGTGTGTGTTCTGCTAGCGTTTCAAGAGACTCAAACTCTGAGCCACATTTATCACATCTATAAATAATATCACTCAATTTGCTTCTTCAGTTTCGCTAATCAGACTTATATATTGGAGCATAAGACGAAAAAAGCAACAGAATCCAGATTTCAATATCCTTCCACAATGTAAATCATTGCAGATCACACGGTAATGATTTGCACCATGCCGCTAATGTCAATCCAGCAAGTGGACAATGAAAATCAAAAATCCAGATTCAATATCCTAGCTTTGTTTGGGCACGTTGAAGAATAGTATTACCATAAGTCGAAGAATTATTAATCAGGCTTTGATTAACATAGTGAACATTCGCAATATTGATCACAGCATCATTCTGACTCAATTTTTTTCCTTTATGCATTATTTTACTTCGATTCTCCCTCGCAGCATCAAATTTTTTATATATCTCACTTGTTCTCATCAACTCAAAATGAGGTTTATCATTCAAGAAATTCTTCCTAAAAGTCGCATGTAACTTGTCTTCTAATACGCTGTTCAATGCTTTAGCCAGTTCAGTTTCTGTTGCATACCTATATTGTAATACTTCTCTCAACGATTCCAAAATAAATATTTCAAGAGCAAGATTAGATGTTAAAATGGAATCATTATACTGTCCTAGAAATATGTAATTGTGAGCATTCAGTATCAGTGAGTCGAAATAGTGAATTTTCTGACCATTTTTTAATAATTGTTCTATTTCTCCATAAACTTCAAATTCATTCTTGTAGGGCGTAGGCAATATGAAGATCGAAGACATATCTATAATACCCTCCTTTCTTTTTCCTGATCCGTCAATTAAATCCGAAATATCCGCATAAAGAAGTTCATTGTTGGTTACGGGCAGAAGCCAGTATTTGCGGGTCTTATACCTTACGACCTCAACCAACCTATTAAGATATTTCAAACATTCAGATTTGACCTCATCATTTTGACTAGAATTGTTTACTAACGTGAACGGCAACGATAACTCCATTGTAACATGGCAAATATTGATTATACCATGAATATCAAAATCCTCTAATGGTGCAAGAGGGGTAAACCTACGAAAAATCTTTTGAAGAGCATAGGGATTTCTTTCACGTGTAACTTTGATTATTGCCTTTTTAACTCCTACATATACATCGTACTTTCCGTCAGCCACAAATGCCCTATGTAATGTAAATCTTAGTGTAACCGTAGATGTCAATAAGCATGGTTATACTACCATTTTACTTAAAATTGACTGTAGTCGTGTTAGAGTTGTAATTCTCGGTTTATGCAGGTTTATTTATTAAAGGCTATGCCGTTTAATCGGATCATATGCCAATATCATTTTCAGGAAGGTCGTATCACATGCCAATTCCAGAACCATTCGATTCTAATGATGTTACTATATGGACTGATCTCATCTGCAAATTCATGTGCCATAGCATGAACACACCGTTTGACACAGGGAATTTTTTGCAGGAAGTAATAGACGATAAGATGAGACCATTGAATGCTTACGATAAGAAAATAATGATTATTTAAGGTAGACTTACAGAATGGATTTCATTTTCACAGTCTTTGCACATAAACCTATTACAGGTAGGACACCATTGCACCTCGTCGGTGGTGTTACATGCATCACATCTTTGGACGTTATTTTTCTGTAACTCCATATCTTCGCCTCTATAGGAGGTAATATCATATAAGAATGTCTTTTTGCAACTGAATTCCTAGGCAGGGTCAACACATTTTGGATATACAATACTGCAAGTGCTAAGAGGTTCTAGGCTTGAAGGTCCACATTTTCGCGTACAGCATGATGGTTTTCAAATAGCTGCTGCTTTTGGTTTTCAGACCACATGATGGATTGATAGCAACAAATTCGCAATAAGCCTCTGCCTAATGCTACGGATTAGTCAGTAGCTGCTGCCTTCTTTCAATTTCCTGCAATCTACTTTACTTTGAATATCTGCGCCTTGCCTTTCTAAGAAATTTAGTCGTGCGAGAGATACCCTGCCCCATAGGTACCTTAAGAAGACTAGGAAATTTTAAGAATTCACCAGCACAGTTTTCAGTCTTTCTTAATATTCTACCCGGTAATAACCAAATCCGACCTTTGAATCATATGATCCTTTACCATCTTATGCGGCGCTTTTATTCTTCTTCTGTAACAGCGATAGAAAAGCGACACAAGGGCCCATATGGCGGGTATTATCTTATTATAAATGAAATTGCATTGTCACTTGTGTCGAAGGTAGGTTTTTTCTCATCTAAATCTTGAAACACAAATTCAATTAACTTTTTAAAATAAGTGGACCACCTTGTACCCATATCATGTTGTATTACGAATGTTTGAACAGCACCATTATCTGCGGCATTACGTCTGTATGTAAATCCTGAGACTCTTATCCATGATTCGAACATATCTAGAAATGCAGGTATACTATATTGATTTTTCACTAATCGAGTCATATCCTTGATTTCATTCTTTGCTATCTGTTCTGATAAAGCATCTACTTCCGGCTCGTTCAATCTATTCATAAGCCTAACTAGCAACGATTTGGGAATTGAGACCATTCCAGCTTTGGAGGCGTACATATGATATTCTACATGTGATT
>JAICVW010000220.1 GCA_025935105.1 Nitrososphaeraceae archaeon | reverse complement strand
TACTGGCAGAAACAAATTAAGGGATATGTGGAAATCTAAAATCAAATCAAACATACTCCTTATAGGAATGGCAGTTGGATTGATCCTAATCGGTACACTTTTTCTATTGCCACTACATGAACGGTGGTATTAGCATCTAGATAACAGACCTGGTTGCGGAATGTGAGATCTAGTTATACTCCTACTCCTGTTGTGGGACATTGTGGCACACGTATGTATGCCAAGTAGTACCTTTATACAAGATGACGTTGTAGAAAAAATTATCATTGCATCTAAAGGACTCACCTGCAGGGAGTGCTTAAGTAGAACATACTACTTACATATTGATATGCAAACAACCGGGGTGATGGTGTTAGTTGCCCTGAGCATTATCCTTTTTGAAGTGTTTACAGAGAAAAGTGCTTGGTCAATTCCTGTTAGACAAGCAGATGAA
This sequence comes from Nitrososphaeraceae archaeon, assembly GCA_025935105.1. Taxonomy (GTDB): domain Archaea; phylum Thermoproteota; class Nitrososphaeria; order Nitrososphaerales; family Nitrososphaeraceae; genus Nitrosopolaris. The sequence goes on along the minus strand of JAICVW010000220.1, from coordinate 5,173 downwards.
CATATGATTACCATTCCAGCTTCAGGAGGATTTTCTTTATTACTCATGCAACGAGAAGCACATAAAACTCGCACTAAAGAACAGCAACGATTTTGGAAGAGAATATTGATTATAGATGACGATGCAGATATCACTTTAACCTTCAAGACAGGGATAGAAAATAATAATAACACAACGCTAACAAAAAGAATTGAGGTACATACGTCTAATAATCCTGTTGTTGCATTGTCAGAATTCAAACCAAATCTTTATGATCTTCTTTTGATTGATATTAATATGCCAAATATAGATGGATTCCAGTTATCTGAAATAATTTTGGACATTGATATTAATGTCAAAATTTGTTATATGTCCTCAGGCGAAATAAATCGTGATGCTTTCAGGGAAATTCATCCGTCTATAAGTCTTGGGTGTTTTATTAGAAAGCCAGTTACAATCGACCATTTGATTGATAGGATCATGGAAGAGTTGGATTAAAGTAACAAACAGATTTCGGCAGTTTGACTCTCAGCTTCCATTAGTCATGATCACGAGGACCTTCGTAATACAGTGACATTTTATATTCTAGATTTATTGTTTATGAACACAATTTAATCTCTCATCAGAACATTAATTGTGATTAGTCATTTTATAATTACAGGGAAAGTTCCCTGTCTTGTCACCCCAGGAGATGTCGGACCTGAGAGGTGATCCACGACTTTAAATTCTATTACATGCTTTCCTACAGGAAGAGGAGCTAAAAATAAACTATATCCATCAGCTATCCCTCTAGATGTACCTGGAGGGCCAAAGTCAAATATGCCTGTAACAGCGTTAGATGGCACTGTTACATTGTAGAAGCTCGTTGTGGCTCTAGGTATTTTGGTTGTATCTAAATTCTTCCCATCTACACGAACATACAAAATATTAGAGTTGTCCTGAGGTGAAACAGCACATGTTTTAAGATCTTGATCAGCCTGGGCGTTAGGGGCCAACTTGTTACTATATTGTTTAAATTGAGGATTATTTAACCAACACGCCGATTGAGAGATAGGGAAGAATATTGCTTTACCAAGTGGAATTTCACAGGAAAACGTTACGTTAGCAGACGTTGATTCACCCTTTGGTTCAACGTCGGGTAGAAACCACACTGGGCCTTGTTGATGAATTGGACATGTTTTAGAATCGTAATTAGTAAATGGATGTTCATTATTTGGGATGCCAAGCCACCACTGCCACCAAATCTTAAGCCATTCTGCATAGGTATCCCATAAGGCGAAGAATCTTTGTGGAAGAATGTAGGGACATTATTAGAAGCCTTAGTATAAACTGGGGCCAGAATTATTGATGCAAACATTATAGTCAGACAAGACAATATTAGGAAAGTCTTCAATTTATAGAAGTCCAATCAGCGGGCTATTATTAAGTATTTAGACAAAAGTCTGTTAGCGGCTATGTCATAACCCTAAAACTAAACCCTGCTAACCCATTAATCCTATTACGTTACTAAGCTTCATTCAAAGCTTAAAGTTTATAGCGATCTTGGCTGACGTATATAGCATTGGCTTATGAGGTGCATCCATCCAGACCAACTATGGAGCATCAAATGGCATGAAACTTTTATTTCATTTCAATAGCGTTGATAGTAATTTGTTAATAATTATCCTGGTAATTACAGCAGTTATCATTCAGGTGATGGATAAATCATTTGGTAATACATTTTCACTTTCTCTTGGGAGTATATTTCCGCGAGGTGACATATTGGTCTTTGGTTTAATGGTTCTATCTTCTATCACAGTACAATCCGTTTTGATTAAAAAGACAGGCATATCGTTTAAACTAAGAAGATATAAATCTAAACTTGGAAAGGCTGTCGGTCTAACAACAATCTCACTCCAGTATTTTGCGGACGGTATTCTTATCATAATTTTATTCCAGACTATTTTCACGTCACAATATAATGTCAATTTGTTGGAGGCAGTAGTAGGAATAAACCTACTAACATTCAGTATTTTATTAGCAATTCTTTCATCAAGGTTTCTACGTACATTTCAGAACTCTCGGAATATAATTATGCTGGCTTACACGATAGCTATCGCTGTTCTTTCATTAAGCGGCGTTATAATGTTCATGTATGTTAACAGCTTCCTTCAAGGAAGCCCAGATTACATAACCTCTCAATTTAATCCATGGAGTTCGTATTCTCCAACAGCATCAACTAACATTGTTTCTGCATACCAAATAATGTCGATCGTATCATTCGTAGCTCCATGGATTGCTACTGTATTTTTGACAAACCATTATGCTTCAAAAACTAAGACAAAGTATTGGATTATGATAAGTCTTCCCCTAATATATTTTGCCAGCGTATATTTCTTATCATTCCTAGAGCACATACACCTGCTTGAACAATTAGGAATTCAGGACAACCCTCTGTATAGTTATGTATACAACTTGTTCTTAAACACAGTTAGACTCGCAGGTGGGATAATGTTTGGCCTCGCATTCTTCTTGCTCTCCAAAACCATTCTGCATACTCAACTAAAGAAGTCTATGAGTATGATTGGGGCTGGTTTAGTTCTTCTATTCGGTGCAGATGCGTCATCACTTATTATAATGACTCTTTATCCTCCATGGGGTATCATATCAACGACTTTTTTGATAACAGGCTCATATTGTTTAATAATTGGTTTGGACTCTGCTGCATTCTACTTGGCGGCAGATTCTTCATTGCGAAGAATAATTGCAATATCGAACCGCAAGGAGCATGGCATTTTAAAGGCACTAGGCTATAGTGAGACACAAGACATTGTAACCTCCAAAGTCAAGGGAATCAACAAACTGGTGTACGATGAGGTCAAATCTGACAATCGCCTCTACATATCTTCTGAACCTGCTGACATTCAGAATTACATTGATGAGGTATTAATCGAAGTGGGGAGGAAAAATCAGGGACCATTTGAAAAAGGAAAAAATCAGGCATCTAGCGACGCTCAGAAGTAGAATAACAGCATTGTTGAATTCAACGGGATAGTAATGCGGAAATTCCGAATCCTATGAGTTAATCAGGACCAAAGAGATATCTCGTCTTTGAAAGGACTTCTAAGAATAAAGCAAAAATCTCTAGGGTTCTAGGGTCTTTTATGCCTACCTTGGATTAAAGGATTTATAATCTGAAGTTCTTCCTAATTAAGCATGTCAAAATGTGTGACAACCCACGGCACCATCACACAACCGCAGGTGCAGTGAGAGCGTTTTAAATCTCAGTCGAATAGTTGTAAATACTAAACAGTGACACTGTCAAGGCCTATCCTACACCTGAGCAAACGTCGTCGAAAATCCTAATTCTGAAACCATGTTTGATTAAACGAATTGCTAGAATTAATGAAATCCGGCAATTGTGGATCCGGACACTCCTCTCCTGAAGAATGTAAAACAATCAAATGATATTAGTGCAACAAGCACATTAGGAACTGGAGGCTGTTGTACTGGCTGCGGCTAATGAAAGCCATTATGAAACCCGCCATTTTATTTTTGTACAAACGATTTAGCACAGAATATTAATGTCATACTAATTCTCTCGCACCGGCCATAATTCCTATTCCAACTCAATTGCCCCACATTCGTAACAGAAATTCAAATCCTTTAAATCGCGCCCACATTTCTTGCATTTACCACCGATTACATAATCGAAACTCATTGGGCCTTCTCCCAATATGCCAAAACAGCGATAAACAAATCAATTGTTACGTAGGCCAATTTAGACTTTTTGACGGCATATCCGGCGATAACAAAGAATCCCCAACCAACAGTTTCTGCAAATGACTCGATATCATTTGTCATCGTCATACGGCGGACCTACGTACTTAGGACTTGACTTAACCCTTGACGATCCCCGCAAGCGCAGCATTCGATCACTTTCTAGTAATATGATGGTTATCCACTCCATACGTAGAATTATCATGTTCCACTCCATAGGTAGAATTATCATGTTCATACTAAGCATACTTGCTACTTCTGTTTCTCTTCGGGCTATTTACAATAAAAAAGACTGACTCAATGTAAATGAAACAGGGTGTTAAAAGAATTCGGATATTTTTGTGTTTGACTGGCAGCCTTCTTTCTGTTGCCAGGGATGCCTCAAAGAGAGATAAAAATGGTGGCACTGGCTGAATGACGAGAAATTAAAGGACAGAGATATAGAAAAGGTATAATTTCTATGAACCTAATCGGCGCGGTGAATCAGTACAACCCAAATTTTCCTAACGGTTACACCGCGCCAACATTTGCTGATATGTGTAAGGGAATGTTTATTCGCAGGACCTAATAAAGTTTCATACATCTTCCTAAACATGGTTCTAAATACAAATGACCATTATTTAAAATACTTGTAATTATTATATAAAATAACCAACGACTTTGCATTATTATATAGGATGCGCAGGTTGGAGCTACACCTCATGGGAAGGCCCATTCTATCCCTCGGGTACTGAGAACTATCGTTGGTTAAACTATTATTCTCATGTTTTTGATTATGTAGAAATAGATTCTTCATTCTATAGGACACCCAGTTTACAGATGGTCAAAAATTGGGCAATGAAAACACCTAAGAATTTCAAATTCACGGCCAAGTTTCCGAAGGTGATAACGCATGATAAGAGATTGAAAGAAGTTGATGACGAATTAGAGCGATTCTTTGATGCGATGGGTCCTTTGGAGAATAAAACATTGGCCTTGTTGTTACAATTGCCTCCATCCATTCAGATACATGAGGGTCTCGAGCACCTAAGAGAATTAGTACCCCTGCTGGACAATCGCTTCAGATACGCAGTCGAGGTACGACATAGATCTTGGTTTCAAGATTTGGCATACAGTTTCTTTGCGAATAACAACATCTGTTTGGTTTGGAATCAACTCATAGAAATACAAACACCTCCTGTTGTCACAACCGATTTTGTTTATGTGCGATTTATTGGTGACAGGAGTATTCAAGAAAAGGATTTTGGTCGAATACAAATAGATAGGATTGCTGAGATGCAGAAATGGGCCGACAATGTGAAGAATGTGCAAGAGGGTGGTCGTGGTCGTGTGAGACAGGCCATCATAGCAGCAAATAATCATTATGCAGGGTTTGGGCCTGGTACGGCGAATATATTCAGAAACATGTTAGGATTGGCAGATGCCAAATGGGAGG
>JAICVW010000427.1 GCA_025935105.1 Nitrososphaeraceae archaeon | reverse complement strand
CTATCGTGGGCTTGGAAACTTTTATTTGAAACGTAAGGATTTTCAAAAGGCTGAAGATTATTACACCAAGGCCATAGAAGTGAATCCTTTTAGATTTGGTCCCATCTATAAGAATCGAGCACTTGCCAGATCACAATTAGAAAACAATGCCGGTGCCAAAGAAGACCTGATTTTATATTTGCAACATACTCCAAACGCGGCAGATAAGAAAGATATAGAGAAGGCAATAGAACAGCTTTAAACTTTCCTAGGGTTGGATGGGGGGAAATATAGAATAAATAAAAAGAGAGCCGGCTTTACCAATCGAAGCTCAAACAGTAAAGCGGTTTTGTTGATTTATCCATCCCAGCTTTCTCTCAGTAGACATGCAGATTTAATAGCTGATCTCCGACTAGCCTTTAGGGCAAAAAAAGTAAAACCTGGCAATATCATTTCAGAGAATGAAGTAATCGTCTTCGAGATGGACGATGTTGTGGAAGGAGCCGCTATTGCAAACAAACGGTTTGGGGTTGAAAAGGTTGCACTAGCAAGAAAACTACCAAATGCAAATTTTGAGCAAGTATCATCAGAAATAGCAAGTGTAGGAAAGCTGAAAGTGTTACCCCAAGAAAAATTCTTTGTCAAGGTACAGATAAGCAAGGACGCAAGCGTCAACTACAAACCTCGAGATCTCGAATTCGCATCAACTGGAGATCTTATCTCTGCCCTGATGTCTCGCTCTCACTTTAGATCCAATATCAACGTCAAGCATAATGGAATATGGTATCCTCTTCCAGCGAGAAATGAGATAGAAGCCGATAGAACTTTGGACGTGTATATAGGAAAAAGGGCTGCGTACGTTTGCATCGAGACAGACACAGGACTGGGTGGCCTGCCTTTTGGGTGTCAAAAAGAGAAGGTATTGTGTGCATTCTACGACTCTTTATCATGTATTTGCTGTGTTTCAATGGTGAAATCTGGTTTTTTACCAGAGATTGTTGTCCTTTATACTGACGATGCGAGTCTAAGACAGAACCTAAAGATGCTCGGGTTTGTACTAAGCAAAGTTCACACTAGAAAGTATTCTATCAGATTAGCTAAATTAAATTTCCCAACTACAGGAATGCAGTCATACTCAGAGACAAGCATTGGAGAAAGGGAAATAGAAATAGAAAGAGCAAGTGCAAGAGCAAGAGAAGGAAAAAGAGGGAGTAGAGAAGCAAAAGGAAAAAAGGCTACGCTAGAACAGCTGCAAAAAATGGGCTACCGTGAAGAAATCTTGAAGCGCCTTGCATCAATCCGAATCCTTTCTCAAATGAATGAGAAAAACATAGTCCTGCCCTTTAGTACCTCCATACATCCGCTATGGTTAATTGAATCCGTCTTCAACCAAATTATTGCACAGAATAAAGTCCCATGGATGCCTTTGCTGCTACCAATCCAAGATCTTCATGAAATAGCTGAGGAATTAGGAATGAATGAATACAAGCCTTTGGTGCAATCAAGCATTTTCAACGAAGCTGAATCTGGCTCTACATTCACAATTCTGGCCTATAGAAGGTACTTTAGAATAATTGATAAGGTTGCAGAAGAAGCCATAAAGAATATGAAACCTGTCTCATTTGAGATAGGACCTAATTACCTCCACGATATTCTCGATTCCATTTAGTTTCTCGCTGATACCCATAAGAAAGGCTGCCTTCTTCTGATACTCTGAATTATCTACGACCTCTTGGATTCCTGTTGTGATTTGGCTTGCAGTTATTTGTTTAGGGTTCAGAGCAATGCCAGCACCAATCTGGGCAATTTTAGCGGAATTACCCAACTGCTCACCATGATTTTCAATAGGGATAGTAAGGACCGGTTTGCCAAATTGAATAGCTTGTGAGAGAACAGCGTGACCTCCTCTCAAGACCAATGCATCACTTAACACAAAAATTTCATCTCTAACAGGGCACCATTCATAATACCATCCGTTGCTCTGAAGTCTGCTCGGGATGGTACTACCCTTTGGATTTCCTTCAGAAATTATATATTGAAATTCAGGTCGCAACGTTTTGCAGGCTTCAATCGTGAGCTTTATGAGAGGCATTCGAGTACCCGTGGGGCCGCTAATGTGCACAAAAATGATAGGCCTGTTCCTGTCCAATTCTAAATTTCGAACGACTTTACCGATCTGTTCTTCCGCTATTCGGACTTCGGGCGTAATAAAGCCTACATATTGTAACTTCTTTGATGCAGTACTATTGTCCCAGCTATTTTGTTCCGATAGAGTGTAAGGAGGGGGTAAATCTGGGATAAGAATCTTATTTGCAATGGACCACATTATGCCAAGGAACTCTCCGTTTAATTTCTCATAAATTCTAGCAGCCTTTACTTCCCTCAGTCTGGGCGAAAGTAATAGCTTTAGTTGATTTAAAATGACGACAGACGGGATTCCCAATAATTCACCGGACAAAAGGGAAGAGAGTCTTGTATCTGAAACTATAATGTCTGGAGAGTACTCTATTAGGTATCTGGATTCTGTCGTTATTTGCCTAGAGAAATTTGCAAAAAGGTGAGGGAGTTTGGCTATGCTCTCCTTTACTGAAAAGCCTCCATCGGTATCCCATGCCAAGTCAACTGGTGGAACTGCTAGACAATCATATCCATGCATCGTGAGATAACGAACTGCTTCGCCATAAGAAGAGAATTTCGAGGTGATATCTAATTTTTGAAGCTGCTTGGCTACCATCATTAGCCTGCTTGCATGGCCTAGACCCACTCCATAAGGGGTGAAGTATGCTTTTGTCTGCAAGTCGGCGTGCATATGAGGTGAATCGAAGCATATTTTGGTTTTTTGTTTTTGGTTGCTAATTTTGTGTTATTCTATTTTGTTCTATCTAGCGTCAGTTGATTTCAGTTTCTATCGGAGCCAAGAAAAAAAGAACACGGACGTAGGTCCAAAATGTAAATATAAAATTTGGGTGCACCTTATTCTAGCATAACTTTTACGACTCTGCCATTAGGCTTGGATTCTTTAAATATGATTGCCTGAAATGTGAGGATCTTTGAGTCGGGCATGAGCCAGGCGTCAGGTGGAGCGCCAGCCTTATAACACAAGTTTGCGAGGTACTCATCAATATCCCATTTTAATTCAACTGGAACTTGGGGTAATAGTAATCCTGATCCGAACCTCCACTTCAATAGTAGACCATCTCTGCCTATTTTTATAATATTCAGATATTCCTTTGGATCCCTCACTGCGATTTCTTTAGGGAGCGTAAGAATGCTCACCTCAAATATGATCTCACCAAGTTCCCCTTTGGTGACAGCTGGAAATCTCGGGTCTTGTGTTGCTGCAGCAACTGCAGAGTCAACTATAGAATATCCTAAACTTGATCTTGGAATTGGAAATCCGACGCAACCGCGTAGATGTTCCTCATTACTTGAGTTAAAGGAATTCAGTGTCACAAACACACCATGTCCTTCAATATTTCCATTAAAGCCCTCGAAATCATTGCTATTGAGCACAGAGTAATCTCCAGATGTGCTCGATGAGCTCCTGCCTTCAAGGTATGCCTCTACTGACCTCCTAGCTAACAAGACAGCTTTCTCTCCATCCTCGTTAGAGATCATACAAATAACCAGCAGATGGATAACTGG